>JAPLKC010000042.1:0-68957 GCA_026388255.1 Pseudomonadota bacterium
GTTGAGATGAGTTATTGTATCATATGAAGGCATAAAATGCCAGTTTATTGTATACTATTGTGGACATTGTAGCAAAATAGTTGGACTACCCTCGCAAAGGTTAAGGGGATTTGGGCAACAGGCCGTTTATTCTTGACATTGAAGCCTTTTGTGAACCTCTGATGCTATGTTCCACCATAACACAGATTTCATTCTGCCGCCCCCGGAGCTTTACGCCTTTGCCCCGCAGAGAAGCGTTGCCCTTGCGTGAGACATTATGGGGCCAGGACTTGCGCAACCCGGCATCGTAATCTATGAGGCAAGGATTCTTGACGAGATCGATCAAAGGCAGCGCTTCGGGCTCAACAGGTCTATTATGATTTCAGGATGTTCCTGAACTGGAGGAGTATCCTGCACGTAGCGCCCCATATCCGGTCACCATTGTAATGAAATGAAGGAACCTGCTCGACCCTGCCTTCATATTCGGCTTGTTCCATAACAGGATCGGTTTCCATCAAAAACTTGAGAGGCAAATATATAAGGTATGCTACTTCCTGTGGATTTGTCTTGAATGTATATGGATATGGCATAATACCCACATAAGGTGATATCACAAAACCTGTAAAAGTTATCATATCATCTAACTTTCCGATCACCCTGACATCCTTTTTTCTGAGGCCTATCTCTTCAAAGCATTCCCGCAGGGCAGTATTAAGCTTGCTGCTGTCTTCGTCTTCACACATACCACCGGGGAACGATACTTCACCCTTATGCGCTTTTACCATTTCAGTCCTTTTTGTGAGGACAATAAATGTCTCCCCGTCCTTTTCAAATATCGGTATCATAACGCCTGCGCATATATCCTGAGGGCTTTCCAATATCTTTCCAATATAACTATTCAGTTTTTCTTTAATAAGAGAGATCATACCCTATTTAACAATGATTTTTTTATGAAATCAATGTAAAATCAACAAGATCGTCCGGGTGCCCAGGTTGTCCTCAATACTTGCCCTAATTCCATTTCCAAAGTGTCGGCTTGGATGAAACTTGTTATTATTTCTTTTTGAGTGTTTCCTTGGAAAACATGATGCTGATAAGGGACAGAAGACTTGTAATAAAAAAGATCCATAGCATAAGTTTATAGGCGGACGGTTGGTACATGCCTTGAATTTTACCTGCCTTATCAAGCACATAACCCATAAGAGGCTGGAACATGATCCCTCCGATGAATGGGAATATATTCATGGTTCCCATGGAAGTGCCCGCAATTTCAGGCGGGAAAAGTTCTTTTGTGGCAACAATTGCTATAGTGCCGACTGAACTTATCGTAATGCCCATAACAAAAAAGACTATATATAGCCCTAATATGGATAGATTATTGTAGAAGATAAGCATGAAAAGCCAGCATATCGAATTAAGAATTGAAGTGCTGACCAGCACCTTCTTTCTGCTCATGAGCGTCTTATCAGAAAAATGCCCCAGGACAGGGCTCAAAAATATCATGGCAAAGGCAATCATTGAGAGAATATTTCCCGTGGTCTGCTTGGAAAGCTTATAAACATCAATAAGATAGGGGCCTGCCCACAGACCGAAAAAGCCGAAAAGAGCGCCTCCCCGGAATATAAACCAGATTGCGATAGCCCAGAAATGTTTTTCCCTTAAAATCAGTCTTAAGTCATCCATTACTTTTTTGTTTGTCTTGTCCGAATAGGCTATCGGCTCGGTAAGTATGCCGGGTAAGCCTTTTTTTTCTGGCGTATCGGCGACAAACAGGCTTGTAAGGATGACAGGTATCAAAGAACATATCCCTATTGTTATAAACGATTCCCGCCACCCGAAGCCTTGCAGAAGAAAGGCAAGGGGTGTTGTTGCTGTGAGCCATCCTACACCGCCTACTGCCATGAGGACGCCCGAGACTCTTGCGAATTCAGTTGCCCTGAACCAGTTGGCGAGCAACCTCATAGACGATATGAAGATCGCCGAGACGCCGAGCCCGACAAATATCCTCGCAATAATTGCGAACCTGAAGTTCGGCGAAAACCCGAATAAAACAGCGCCAAGGGCAGCGATGAGGCTGAACAGGGTTATAACTTTTTTCGGCCCCCAGGCGTCGGCAAGTATACCGACAGGTATCTGCATGATACAGTAAGAATAGAAATATGCTGAGGCGAGCACACCGAGCTGTGCCCCCGATATGTCAAATGTCCTGATCAGTTCCGGGGCTGCAACAGCCGGTGAAACCCTGTGGAAATAGACAAGCAGGTATTGTATGGCAAGGATCCAGAATATGATCCATCTGTATCTCAATGTTTTGTTCAAGTATTTGTCAAGCATGCCGGGTTGTTGATGTAACTTCCGCATATGAATGATCAGCCTGAACGGCCGAATCTGTTTTCCTTGCCCGCGATAAGCCTTTTGATATTATCCTTGTGCTTTATGAATATTAATATGCCTACAACCAGAGAAAGATAGGTATATTCCATTGGCGCCTTCAATATTAACAGAGCAAAAGGCATGACGGCTGTCCCGATGAGCGACCCCAGTGATACAAAACGCCATTTTAAAAACGTCAGTATAAAAATAATAAAACTTATCAATATTGCATACGGGCTTATTGCGATATAGACACCGAGAGCAGTGGCAACACCTTTGCCTCCTTTGAATTTCAGATAAACCGGAAAGAGGTGTCCAAGGAAAGTGGCCAATCCGATTGCAGCGATTACAGGAGAGGGTAATCCGGAATTAATAGCTATTAAGGTCGGGATAAGTCCTTTCAGGGCATCCCCTATGAGCGTGAGCAGACCAAAGGCTTTACCTGCCGCCCTCATGACATTCGTAGCGCCTATGTTGCCGCTCCCGGTCTTTCTCGGGTCAATCCCCTTTATTTTCGAAAGGATTACGCCAACAGGTATGGCGCCGATAAGGTATGCAAGTACAATATAAAGGATATATATGGTCATTGTTTAATAAGGATATTAATAAAAAACATCCTATGTTGTCAATAAGGCTGTGTCCGGAGTTTCCTGACAACAGATAATCAAGTGCACCACAATATGATTTACGGGAAAAGCATCACCTTTCTTCCATTTGAGAATAAGATACTGATCTCTCTCATAATCCTTGTCCCCATAGGCTTTTACAGTAAATTCTATTCAGGTCCAGCTTCTCAGTGGGTAAATGATTTGTAATGCGGTGTATTCTACGAGATGTTCTGGTATCTGGTATTTCTCTTTGTTTTCCCAAAGGCAAAACCATATCGGGGAACACTTTTGCCTGGTCAGATTTTCCTTACTATTTTATTGGAAGTGGAATCGGATGGCATGTAATGGTGATGTTGAAGATAGATAGGAATGATATGTTTGATACGTAAAGGTTGTTGTTGAGACTCAAAACAATAACTTTCTAATATCAAAAATCCGGCAGAGTCATGAAAAACTTGATCATTTCATCAATACCTGATGGTGAACATGGAATAATCTTGCATTTTCAAAAATAATTATACATACTTGTTCTGATGTTACAAATGGTTTCACGGAGAAACCCAATACATAAGGAGTATTAAAGATGCCAGAAGGAAAAGTTAAATGGTTTAATGATGCAAAGGGATTTGGTTTTATCGAGCAGGAAGGTGGCAAGGATCTATTCGTACATCATTCCGCGATTCAGGGAGAAGGTTTTAAATCGCTGGCCGAGGGTGATCTTGTCAGTTTTGATATCGTCCAGGGCCCCAAGGGTCCTGCTGCTGAGAATGTTCGCAAGCTGAAGAACTGATTATAGGGGTTTTAATATTTTAGGCCTGCAAGGAAGACCAGGATAAATTAACCCGGTGTCCCTGAAAGTGGCCAAGATCAACGGCATGGGGTAATAGCAACTCAGCGTTTAATATAAGCATTCAGCCCTATGGTAACAGGCTTACCATCCACTTCAGCAGTGGTAACGGTATTCCCATGCGTACTTGCTACTACAAGGGTTTTGCCGGATGATGACGGTGTTGGCTTTTCCAGGTCAATTTCGATGAAGAGTTTGTTATCTTTGATTTCAACTTTCATAGCCATGGTTGATTCTCCTATTCGGTTATTGAGTAGTATTACCTTACCTGCCTATCCGGAACGTGTCAATAAAAATAAGACACCCCATGAATAATTACGTCTACATTCTGGAATGCTCCGATAAAACCCTATACACAGGTACCACCAATAATATAGAAAAGAGAATCCAGGAGCATAACAATACCAGGGCAGGCGCAAAGTATACACGGGGCCGTAGGCCCGTAAGGTTGGTCTATGTAGAAGCATGTTCCACTCCTTCTATTGCCTTAAAGCGAGAAGCAGAGATAAAGAAATTATCCAGAGCAGAGAAATTGCTGCTCATAAGAAACTTCCGGTAACCGCATTTTCTATATCTGTCTCGCTTGCTTTCAATTTTCATGCGATTTTCATTAAGAAAAAGAAAGCGGACCCGAAGGCCCGCCTGGTCTTCATTTATTTCTTTGCCGGTTTATCTTTTTATCAGACATCCACAGGAAACAAGCCTCTTGCCACATTTCGGACATCTCTCCATATAACAGTCTTTATGATGGATTGCTCCGGGGACAACATTACAGACTGAACATCTTTCTTTTTCATCTTCAGGATATACTTCCCGCGGCCATGAACTATTATCTTCGAAATCAACATAGCTGTTAAAGCAGGTTGTTGTTTTCTGGTCTTCGATATCTTTGCTACAGTATTTGCATAAGCTCATAGAAATTGTCCTTTGAGATATTTTATCGGCAAGATTTGTTTACCTTACAGTAATAGTTTCAAAATAGCAAGACAGTTGATTTTATAAACTTGCCTCATGAAATCTCACTATAGCGTTAGTTCATACCAAAAGACAGTCGGGTATCCTTGCGGATCACTCTTAAAAAGTTGCCTGACTACTTCCGGCTTTCCATGCCTGCACCTCCATTCGTACGCTGTTGCTCGTCCTGTCGCATAAGCCGGGATGTTATCCGCTGTGGGACTTGTCTTGCAATAGTCTACCATCCCGGGGGTCGGCGCCTGTGACATGTCGGCTTTCTCCAGACAAGGGATATTGGCTCCAAATTGGCAAACCCATACCTTATGATTCATGCACCTCCACACTATGTTCTGTTGGAACTCTATTGGTGCATCAGCGGACACGATCCCTTGCCGGATTATGCCTTGAATAATAGAATTCGGGATCTTGGCGCCATTGTATCGCTTATCTGGCGTGTCAATGGTCCCTACTGCTGCACAGTATGCAAAGGGGTTATTATATGTTGATTGCCCCGCCTCGATGTTGGAATTGCATTTTCCAGTATAATAATTCCACACATCGCAGATTTTTCCATTTTTGAATGTACAGGTTTCCTGCTCTTTGTCTGTGTTACTGTTACCCTTGACCTTATAATTTCCTCCTGTGATAGCGCAGTACTGAGCTGCAGGGGTGACATAGCCGGTGATTTTGATACCTCCGACCGGACACTCGCCGCGGAACATAGCCCACTCCTCGCATTGCCTGTTATCTTGGAATATGCACACGCCATATTCGCCGCCATCGTTGTGTTTCTTAATTACCAGTGTGCCGCCTTGCCTGATACAGTTTTCAGAAGCAGGATTGGCGATCTGTCCTGCCGGCTTCTGCGCAGGCGCAGGCTGTGGTTCTGTGGTGAAAGCGTAACTAACCATTGTTACAACAAGACAAAGAGCTAACACCAATTTAAAAACTCGATATATTGTGTGAAACATAGCAAACCTCCTTACCCGCTTTTCGTATAAATCATTGTTTCATTTTTATATTGTGTGCAAATATGTCAACAAAATTTTATAGTTTCCTTCATTGCCGCTTCAAAGATGGCATAAATTGCTTATTTGTGAAAAACTCAATTACAGCTATACGTAACAAAACCTGTTTTCCTCTCACTCACGGCACCTTCTTCTTGTAAATATAGCATATGATCATCCACCACATTCAGTCTTATTTGGAGTAACCATTTATTCCCACCTCCTGCCCGACTCCGCTGCATGCCCACCTCATACCAATTCGCCTTCAATCATATAACTTCGTTACCTTGTCGTCACTCTCCTCGACGTACCGGAAAGCACGCCTGCTTCCGGGTACCCGCTCGCGGGTGTTCCTCGTTGCCCGGGTACCCTCTGGGTGCTATCTATAAATCCGAATTGGTATCAATTGCGTTACAGTAGTCCCGCTGCACTTTCAAGGTTCGACACCCTACAATATCGCTGGGTCGTGATGAGGCGGCCATGCCCCGGAAGGTCCTGGATGGTGGAGAGGTATCGGTGTTTAAGAGCTGGGTGGCCATGGTGTGGTGTACGTATACTATGACACGACACCCTGAGTTGGTGAACGGAAGAGATATTTTCCAGTATAATAAATGAAGGGTTACTTTGTTTTCCCTTTTGTCGTTACTTTTCAAGCACAAACTGGTATAAAAATAAAAAGGTCAAAACGATGGCAATGGATGAATTTGATAAAAAAATATTGAATATGATGCAGGAGGAATTTCCTGTGGCCCAAAGACCCTTTGCCGAAGTGGGGAAGCCCCTTGGCCTGGAAGAGAAAGAGGTGATCGAAAGGGTCAGAAGGTTGAAAAACGATGGCTATATAAGAAGGATAGGCCCTATCCTTGAACGAAAGAAACTCAAGTACGTTAGCACTCTTTGCGGGGTTCACGTGGATGAAGGCAAGCTAATGGACTTTGTAGATGAGATCAATAAACACAGCGGCGTTACCCACAACTACGAGAGGGACGGCGATTTGAATATCTGGTTTACCATTGCTGCAAAAACAAGCGATGAAATTGAAGGTTTCCTTTCAGACATGGAGAATAAGTACGCAATCAAAATTTACCGGTTCCCTGAAAAAAAGGTATTCAAGATAAAAACCTATTTCCCGGTGTGAACCATTGTAATGCACGATGTGCGCATACCAGGCGCCGCAGGTTAAAACCGGTGACTACCGGCGGCTGTTAAAATAAGTTTTATAAGGTTGCTAATTATGAATGAAGTATTAAAAAACTCTGAAATCCAAAATCCAAGAAGGGTCTTCCTGGTTGACGGCCATTCTTACCTGTACAGGGCCTTCCATGCCACGCCGTATATGTCCAACTCGAAAGGCATACCAACCAATACTACATATGCCTTTATCAGTATGCTGAAGAAACTCCTGAACGAAGAAAAACCGGACACCCTGATTGTAGTATTCGACTCAAAGGCCCCGTCCTTCCGCGAAGAAATCTCGAAGGCATATAAAGCGCAGAGACCTCCCATGCCGGACAACCTTTCTGTCCAGATTCCATATGTAAAGATGGTCATGGAGGCTATGGGCATACCGGTACTTGAACAGGAGGGGTTTGAGGCCGACGATATTATCGGCACCATAACAGAAAAGTTCAGGGAAGAAAATGCACAGATATATATTGTTACAGGCGATAAAGATATGATGCAGCTCGTATCGGACAGGGTCTTTATCCGTGATACGATGAAAAACCTGTTAATAGGGGAGCAGGAAGTAATAGAAAAATTCGGCGTTAAACCCGCCCTTATGACAGACTTTCTGGCATTATGCGGCGACGCCTCGGACAACATACCGGGCGTACCCGGTGTCGGTGAAAAGACGGCGAAAGAACTCATAGACAGCATAGGGTCAATCGACGAGATTTATGAGCGCCTTGAAGAAGTGAAAAAGGCATCGGTAAAAGAGAAACTTATTGCCGGCAAAGACCTGGCCTATATGAGCAAGGAGCTTGCAACGATCAGGCTGGATGTCCCTATAGGCAAGGAGGTTGAGCATCTGGTTCAAAAGGAAGAGGACTCCAATGCCTTAAGGAGAATTTACCGGGAGCTTGAGTTTACTTCGCTCTATAAGGAGATTGAGGCAAAGAACACAAAGAAAAAGGCATCGCAGGAAATAGAACTTTCCTCCTTAAAAAGAAAACGCGTGGCAATTGTTACAAGTTTTCAGGGTAAAAACCCCTATGACATACATTTGGACGGATTTGCTGCATTTGACAATGAAGGAGTGTACTTCTCCCGGAATGAGGATGAGCTGGTTGACATCATAGGCAGTGCAGAAGAGATCGTAGTCCACAATATCAAACCGATTTTACTCTTTTCATTAAATAAAACCGAAGTTTTAAATCCTTTCACCGTTCACCTTTTACCTTTTACCTTTCACCGCTTTTTCGACACCATGCTCGCATCATATCTGCTCAACCCGCTGAGAAAAGACTATGGGATCGGCGCCATAGTAGAGGAGTATCTCGATGCAGATATATCTCCCGGTGATGCAAGACATACCCTTACAGAAACCGTTCAATATCTCTTTGAGCTGAAAGACATACTGACTGAGAAAATGGAAGGGCTGGGCCTGGCAACCCTCTTTCGTACTGTAGAAATACCCCTTGTAGAAGTTCTTGCCAGTATGGAATATGCCGGAGTAAAAGTCGACCGCAGGATGCTTGCCGAACTTTCAAGGGATTTTGACAAAAGGCTTACCGGCATTATGAAGGAGATTTACAGCCTTTCAGGCGAGCCTTTCAACATTAACTCTCCACAGCAGCTTTCCCGCATCCTTTTTGAAAAGTTACAACTTCTGCCCGGTAAAAAAACAAAGACAGGCTATTCAACGGATATAGAGGTCCTTGAGAAACTCTCTTTGGTTCACCCGCTGCCAAAGGAGATTCTCGAATACAGGACCCTTACCAAACTGAAGGGCACATATGTCGATGTCCTGCCCACCCTTATGAACCCTCATACAGGGAGGATCCACGCCTCTTTTAACCAGATGGTCGTTGCCACAGGGAGATTAAGCAGCAGCGATCCGAACCTCCAGAACATCCCCATACGGGGCGAAGAAGGAAGGAAAATACGTGAGGCTTTTGTACCCGAAGAAGGTTTTGTACTCCTTTCCTCGGATTATTCGCAGATAGAGCTGCGGATTCTTGCCCATATCTCGCAGGATGAGCTTTTGATTGATGCCTTTTTGAAGGATGAAGATATCCATACAAATGTAGCACGGGAGGTTTTCGGGGTACAGGCAGACGAGGTGACACAGGAGATGCGGAGGGCTGCAAAGGTGATAAATTTCGGGATAGTTTACGGCATGAGCGGCTACGGACTTTCGAAAGAGCTTGGCGTACCGCAAAGAGATGCCCAAAATTATATAGACGAGTACTTTGTAAGATATAAGGGCGTAAAAGCCTATATCGAGTCAGTGCTGGAAGAGACAAGATCAAGAGGTTTTGTAAGGACACTCCTTGGAAGGGTTCGTTATATACCGGAGATCAATAATCGTGATGCAACAATACGGCAGCTTGGCGAAAGGGCTGCCATGAATACGCCGATCCAGGGCACGGCAGCGGATATCATCAAAATGGCAATGGTGAATATTCACAGAAGGATCAAAGAAAACAACCTTGCCTCAAGGCTCATTATGCAGATTCACGATGAGCTTGTCTTTGAAGTGAAGCAGGATGAGCTTGCTGATATGGAGAAGATCGTAAGACATGAGATGGAGCATGTAATCAACCTTGCCGTACCCCTGAAGGTATCTCTCGGCAAGGGCAGGAACTGGACGGAAGCCCACGATTAGCCTTATGCTACTCCTTGAAGCGCTCTATGTTGCTTTTCCACGGCTCGTTTTCCTTTTAGGTATCCCCGACTCGCATGGGACTTTTGTCTGGCAGAGGCCGCAGACATTGATTTCAAGATCGAAGTGTGTCTTTGCATATTCGGTGCAAATTCCGTCACAGTAGGTTCTGCATTTCTTCTTATCATGACCTTTTTCCGTAATAGCCCCTACCGGGCATCGGGTCATGCAAAGTCCACAGGCACCTCCCGTCAGAAAAAGGCAGTATTCCGTATGTTTTTTGTAAGGTATCTTTGTAGGGGGGATGGTAATTTGCGCCACAATTGAGCCGCATCTCATTGCCTTGCCTACAGGCGTGATTAGTCCGTCACAGAGTCCAAAGGTACCAAGTCCCGCGGCATATGCAGCATGTCTTTCAGACCAGGTCGAGGCATAGCCGTATTTCTCGGATAGCTGTTCCGACCAGTGGGACGGGACGCATGGCGCCATAGCCTTGCAGCCGACTTCTCCCAATATCTTTATCAGATGATTCTGAAGCTTCATGTTTACGGGAACGCCGAACTTTTTTCCTCTTGCCCACCGCTCAGAAGGGTAGGTCTTTTCTCTCCTGTTATCCATCTTTGTCTGTTTTATGTGAGGCAATATCCAGCTTATGACAGTCAACTCCTCAGGTTGCGCACCAGCGTCGGGATAGACTTTTTCGAATACCTCCTTTGGAGTTAAGTAAAAGGGGCCGATATCTGCTTTCAATTCCTCAAAGATCGGGTCATCTCCGCTGGCATATCCTACGATGGGCTTGTCAAAAGCCCTGTCGTTGGAACTATTTCCAAGGGTATTTTCAGGGGATTGAATAAAGTCTTCGATTATCCTCCGTATCCATGCTCCTTTGTCGATATGTTGCAGATTATCGTTCATTAGACTACCCTCTTATGAAATATTATTTTTCTACCTGATAACTATTTTTCGATACTCAATAGTACTCTAACGAAATACTCATTCAGTTACTCTGCTATGAATCTTACTCTCTGGTTAATGATAGTAACTCCTTCCCAACCCATAGAAATCTCCTTGAAGTGTCTATGGGTTAATACAAAAGTGTTACCTGTGTCCCCGTTCGGTCATTCATAACTCTTTCTTTTTGAGTCGCAACTTCCATGTTTCCGGTTCTCTGCTTAAGTGCATAACCGCAACGATGAGCAGGGTCTCTTTTCTAACTTGATAGATGACCCCATAAGGAAACCTATTGGTCCTGCAACGGCGAGCACGACTTGACAGTTTAAACCATGCGTCCGGGTACTGAGCTATTCGTTCAAGCGTCCTCTTGATTTCCGCAGCAAACTCATAACCGAGACCTTCGCTCTGTGAATTGAAATAAGATATAGCTTCAGTCAGTTCATATTTGGCAGGTGGGAGAAAAGCAATTTCCATGATTATTTGCTTTTCTCGATTTCGGCGAATACGTTTTTTGCCGGAATTGCGGTCATTTCATTGCGCTCGAATGCATCTATTCGGTCTTCTGCTTCTTGAGCCCATAATGTATCAATGAATTTTCTCGATTGAAACTCAAAACTGGAAAGAAGGTTCTCAACCAACTCGGCCCTTTCCATTGGCGGCAATTCAAGCGCCTCGGCAAGAATGCTCTCAGCATGTTTTGGCATATATCATAACCTCCCAAATGTTAATAACATGATAATAATTTAACATAATCATTAAAAATTCTCTAATGTTTCACATGATTTTTCTTTGGCATAACACACCCATCAACGAGAGGCCGGCTTTATGGCCGATTGGCTGCATGGCATTGTAACCTTTTTTATGTCTTTTAGCTTCATCGTCTCTGTTTCCTGGGGGATTGAATAAAATCTTCGATTACCCTCCGTATCCATGCTCCTTTCTCGATATGTTGCAGATTATCGTTCATTTTACCACCACCCCCTTTTTATGAAATATTATTTTTCCACCCGAGAGATAGGCTCTTTTCCTGCCGATTGGCTCAAGCGACTGGTTTTACCATGTGCTCTTATTATTCATAGTGTGTCCACATCCGAATAATCTTTACAGTTTTCTGATCATCAAGAATCTGATAGACCAGCCGATGCTGTATGTTAATTCTCCGGGAATATGCACCGGAGAGATCGCCCACCAGTTTCTCGAAAGGAGGTGGATTCTGGTAAGGGTCTTTACTAAGGGTATCAAGTAACTTCAAAGCCGCAAGCTTAAAACCCGACTGAGCTATTTTTTTTGCGTCTTTCTGAGCCTGTTTGGTAAAGACCAGTTGCCAACTCACCAGCCCGGCTCCTCGGCGCACTTTTCAACGGGAGTTTTAAGACCTTTCTTGATGGATTCACGCATGCCGGGAATAGAAGTGAGGTAAAGAGTCTCTTCTATTGCCCGCCAGTCTTCCTCCGAGATCAGAACAGCGGAGCTGCGCTTCCCCACAATTTGAACCGGTTCGTGGGTTTCTTTTACTTCGTCGACCAGGTTATATAACCGTCTTCTTGCTTCTGATGCCGATAATATTGTCATTTCTCGTCGCCTCCTTATCGTACTACATATGGTACGTCAGCATCGAGTAAATGTCAAGTCACTTGAGGGCGAACAATTTAATATACGAAGTTCCTCTTTCTTCCAATCAATAGATTTCTCGAAGCTCTGCTGTCGGGAGTTTCATTTACCCCTCTTTCGAAGAAGTTTTTCTATGGATGGGGTAATTTCTCTCACAGTGAGAGAAAAAAGACTACGCGTCCTAAAGCAAGTCCAGTATTAGGTTTGCAGAGATTTCCTGTTTTACACCAACTGTTGGTGTAAATGTTTAGGATACAGTATCCGTAATCGCCCGACACGGTCAATCATTGACTCCCCGTCTTCAATGATACCCCTGTTTCCAGAGTTATTTAATGTTTTAAGATATCCCCCTCGCCACCCAAGCCAGAACAAACTTTGTTTGCCTTGGTGGTAGATCTTCACAGGGCCCTGGTATACCGACATCTTGGGTAATTTGAACAACCGAAAAATTTTCTCCCATATTTACTACGAACTACAAGGTATCCTCCGCATTCCGTTGGACATGGTTCTTTCGTTTGTTTTCCAGTGGGGTTCTCTTCATCCAATTCTAAGTTTCTGATAATTTCTTCAACAGTTGAAGGGCCCTCAAACCGTCTCATGTGTTCTTCCGTATCTTTGTGGCTGAGTATGTTCAGGCTGCCTTCCCAAGCTATGGTGTCATCAATAATCGCTATTTTTTGGTGCATGCTGCGCCGCTCAACGACATTGACACCAATACTGCGTAGTTGGTCGATTACAATATCCGCCTGGTTTGCCATCTCACCAGTCTGCTGATTTCTTGGCCGCGTATAAACCCGGATATCTATACCCCTCCCTTTCATAGCCTTGAAGAAATTCATAAAGGTGCTGCTGCGCCTTACTGTAAGGAAAGGGCTGAGGATCATGAGTCGCTGTTGGATAGTCCGCATGTCCTGAAAGAATTTGGCCCAAAAGTTTCTTTCTGTATACATGTGACCATAGACAGGGTCAGGGTTTCCGCCGGTTGACAGGAGGGCATCAGCCCACCTTTCAAAATCATTTGTGAAGTAGCTGTCCACAAGGTTTTCCGATGCGATTTGTTGTGCATTACCATAGAAGTGCTGGATCATCCTTGATAGGAAAGAATCTGCGTGCAAATCCGAAAGCAGGTGCTTCGTGTGCGCAACCAAATAGAACCGGTACTTGGCCCGCGTGACTGCGACATTCAACAACCACTTTGCATCAGAATCGGGCTTCTTGTCGTCAAGCATGGGTGCAACCCGGGTGCCCGACCCCTCAACAGTATCAAAGATGATTATCGATTCTTCCCCGCCTTGAAAGCGATGAACAGTACTTGTACGTATGCTGTCCAGTATTTCCCAATCCTTTGCTATCTTGTTTATCAAGCGCGCTTGGGCCGCATATGGGGTTATTATCCCAATCTTGCCGTCAGCAGCGTTAGGGATAATCATTCTGGCAAGCGTACAGCAGAGCAAGGCATTATATAGGTTGAACCGTCCGCCCGTGGAAAGCCGACTGCACCACGGGTTCATTGCCCCTGTCTCTATCAGCACAAGTGGTGATTTTGAAACACCGTCATCCAGGCTTCGATTGCTTGTACTCGGATCATCCTTCAGCATGTTTTGATAGAAAAACCTATTTGGAATTGCGGAAATCTCCGGAGCCATCCTGTACTGTGTGTCGAGAAACGTAACCCGGTTATCCCGGATAGCCTCTTTCACCTGGTCAATACCCAGAACATCAAAGAGACTTCGCCCCAGCCACTTTTGGGCCATATCTTCTTCTGCAATGCAGATAGGTGGAAGTTGGAGAAAATCTCCGACAATAGTGATGTATCCACGACATCGGCTGGCCGCCCAGTATAGTTGCGGTAATGGTGCCATACTGGCTTCATCAAGGATGAGCACGTCGAAGGGTGTATCCGGAAATTGTTTTGCCGTAAATGTCTTTGTCAAAGTGGTAGCAATAAGCCTTGCTTCGGAAAGAATCCTTTTCTGGATTTCATCCAGTTGCTGATTTATTTCCGCGAGCCTTGCCAGGATCACATCTTTTCTCAATGTCATTTCTTTCTTCTTGTTTTCCATTTCCGCAAAGGAGACCCTCGCCCGAGCCAAGAGATTGTCGGCTGCTGCTTTCGCCCTTTCAACCTCCTTCTCTTTTATAATCTGCAAATCCTTGAGCATGTGGATGCGGTCGGTTATCTCTTTTGCAAGCCTTTTCTTGGAGTCAATAGCTATACTCGTTTGATCAATCTCTCGCTGAATTCTATGAGGATCGAGACCTTTGAAGAATCTCTTTATCGAGCCCGATGATTGAGCCTCAGTCAATCTTTCCCTGTTTTTTGTCTGCGTTTCTTCCAATCGCCCAAGTTCATTGTTGGTAACAGAAAGCTTGCCCGATAGTCCGGATAGTTCAGATATAAGGGCAGCCAGTTCAGAAGATAGGGTTCTGACAGTCTGAACCACCTGAAGTAGGGTGTCATATTGATCGAGAATGCCCTCAAGCCGAATCTTTTCTTCCTCCAAATCACGCTTTTCCTTCGATAATGACTCGCCGAGTTTTTCTGCAATCTTGTCCAGCAACACCAAAGGAAATTTCTCAGTCAGTTTCTCCAAGTGGCTGGGTTGTGGGATGCCAAGCCTAACGAGCTTGCCCTCATTGTAAAAGGGCGTAGCCCTTAACTGTTCGGCAACGTCCTCCAATGCCTCATCAACAGCAGCATTGGCGTGTGAAACAAGAAGAACGCGCCGTCCAGCATTAAGATGGGCTTCTATGGCTTGCGCTACGGTCGTGGTTTTGCCTGTTCCCGGTGGACCCCAAATAACAGCCAGGTGGTCTTGCAGAAAGTGAATACTGTGGCCTTATTTCGTGCTTGCACCTGCCGCAGATTGGAGTCTGTGACGATACATAATTTGTCAGTCTATTTTTGGTTCCACAGTTTCCGCATGATACCATATTTTCAAAGCCCGGTATTGTAGCGGATATGCCGCTCAGGAGAGCTTCGCTGACAGCAGGGGCGGTGCCATTCTGCAATTCGGTAAACTTCTTTTTGAGTAAATCGAGCAGGTACCACAGATTGGTTTGAAGCTTGGCCTCTGAAACATATTGCCCACAAAACCGTTCAATCCCAATTTCTACTTCCAACCCCTGCGTCAGCAGAACCTGTGCGGGGTATCGGTTGCCGCGGATTTCTATTTCAGCAGGAGAATCATCCAGGACAGCCAAAAAGTTTTCGAGATTGAAGACATACACAAAAAGGCCCGAGACCTCACGAAGGAAGCGGCCGTTAAATACTTTGACGATGCTTCCCCCCTTGCCTCTCTTGATAGCGGCAATTTCTTGGTCAAGGGCTGTGATAAACTCTTTGATAATGGTAGAGGGCATATTTACGTTTTTATCATCTATCCAGAAGTATGCTCAAAAGGAAAAAATACCATGATGTCATATTTCATATAGTCGCACAACAATTTAATATACGAAGTTCCCCTTTCTTTTAAGAATACATGGGTCTCCCGTAAAAATGCAACAATTAAATCAACTATTTATCTCATTATTTGTTGCAGAACATTCGTTATTTAGGACGGTTATGACGCAGGAAGGTTTTGGGCCGGGCCGTTCCGGTTATCCTTCTTTTTTCCTGAAAGCAACGGAAGGATAGCCGCTATGAGGCATAGAGCACCGGCGGCGATGAGACTGTAGAAGAAGCCTGAGGATAATTTATCCGGGGGCAATAAGGCCAGATTATTGCCTGCAACAGCACCATGGTCAAGAATAGCCCGTGAAAAAACCATCTCAAACATACATACGCCCACTGCCATGCCGAGGCGCATCATCATGCGAAGAATGCCGGCAACCATGCCTTCTTTGCCTTTCGGCGCAGAGTCCATGACAGAGGTATTGTTTGCTGTGCCGAATGTTGCCATGGCAAAGCCGTTACAAGCAAAAAAGATGCAAACCGGAATAAGGCTTGAAGCTGTAAAAAAAGCAGAAAAGCCGAAGATGGCAAAGGCAGCAAAAAACATTGCTACAGAACATAATATCCTCGGTTTTACTATGTTCAGCAATTTGCCGACAACAGGCCCGGTAACCATGTATACAAGAGAATAGAGTATAAAAACCATCCCCGTTTTCTGTGGAGACAGGCCCTGGAAAGCCTGTAAATAAAAAGGCATGAGGAAGTTGTTGCCTGCCAGAAATGCATAGGCCAGCGCGCATGAGACATTTTCCGCAACAAATGTGCGATTTCTGAAGAGAGTAATATCCACAAGAGGGCTGAGATGCCTTCTTTCCCATTTTATAAAAAGGAAAATGCTCATGATCGATATTGCCAGACAGGTAAGAATGACAGGGGATGTCCAGCCCTTCACGCCAATTGAGCTTAAGGCATAGAAAAAGTTGATTGTAGCAACGAAAGAAAAAAAGGCGCCAAAGGTATCAAAACCTTCCGAAGGCTTTCCGGATTCCCGTACGTTATCTCCGGGCAACATCTTGTTTGCAATGTAGATTGCGAGGGCGCCAATGGGTATGTTGATTAAGAATGCCCAGCGCCACGAACAATATCCGGTGATTATACCGCCCAGCGGCGCCCCGAGAATCATGCCGATGGCTGCTGTTGTTGAAAGGATGCCAAAGGCATAACCCCGTTTATTTTCAGGAAGATATTTGGTAACCATTGCCGGCGGCATGGAATAGAGTACCGATGCCCCCAATCCCTGGAGGGCACGGCTTAAAACCAGAACAAATAATGAAGATGCAAGACCGCAGGCAAGAGACCCTATTGAAAACATCAAAAAACCGAACAAAAACACCCGCTTCGTTCCAAACTTGTCGCCAAGTTTACCGAAAAGAAGCAGAAAAGAGGTAATAGTAAGCTGATAAGAAAGGAGCACCCAGGACACATCGCCGGTTGTTGCCTGAAAATCATTGGCAATGGCGACCAATGCGACATTTACAATATAATAATCAAGATTGCCTATAAAAGTGGCAAAGGCAATGCTGTAAAGGATTAGCCTTTGTTTCTTCGGATCATCTGCCATTTTCGCTGCCCTCTCAAACAATCAATGCGCAAAAAATTAATGCGATAGATTTCTGCCGATCATACCGTACAAGATAAAGACTATCTTTTCATAACTTATTACAAATACATCCCTGAAGCCTATCGATACGACCGAAATACAGGAGCGCAATATTTTTTAAATATATATTGACATCTATGTTAAAGCAATATTATTTATCAGGTAATTACATTGCATCAATCAATTATAAAGGATGTCAGGAAACATAAAATAAACCGAGGAAGAGAGCGGAAAACCATGAAAATTACTATTTTTGGAGCAGGACACGGGGGCCAGGCAATAGCAGGGGATCTGACATTGGCAGGGCATGAAATATGTTTGGCTGCGGTGGAGGAGCATTCTGCGAATCTGAAGCTTTTACAGGCCATCGGGGGTATTGTTGTAGAAGGCATGACATCTACCGGCGTTCCGACAGGATTTGCCAAACCGGCCATGCTTACCACCGACTGTGTTGAAGCCATCAAAGGGGCTCAGGTTATTATGATCGTGGTCCCGGCCTTTGCTCAGGAGCCTTATATGCGGCTTATTACGGAACATGGCGAAAAAGGACAGATCGTTGTTTTCAATCCCGGCAAGTTCGGCACCCTGGCGCTTGCGCAAATGCTGCGTCAGGCCCGCAGAACAGACGATTTCCTCATTGGCGAGACAAGCTCTCTTATCTTTGCTGCCAGGACAAGGGGTTTAGGACATGTAGACATCAAAGGAATAAAAAAGGAACTTCCTTTCTCGGCACTTCCGTCAGAACGTACTGCCGAAGCCTTGATGACCCTCATGGATATATACCCGCAGATGTCTCCCTCGCTAAGCGTTTTTCAGACGAGCATTGACGCCCCGGGCATTATCCTGCATCCGATCAGCACAATATTTAATATGAGCCGTATCGAACAGATGGGGCCGTATCGCAGTTCTCATTATGATATAACTCCTTCCATTGCACGCATCATGGAGGCAGTAGATGAGGAACGCATGTCAGTTGCCCGGCAAATCTGCTATGAGACCTTTTCCTTTAAGGATACCATGTCAATGCTTTACAGAGTCAAAGGGGAAAAGGCCTATGATGTAATGTATCAGATCAGCGCCCACAACGTGCTTATGGCTCCCGAGAATCTTCAGGTCAGGTATATTACAGAGGATGTGCCCTTCGGACTGGTAACGGTTGCAAGCATCGGAAAACTCCTTGGTATGCCTACCCCGAAGATAGATGCAATCGTAAATATTGCCTGCATGGCAAACGGGGTTGATTATTGGAAAGAAGGACGCACTGCCGATAAGCTCGGGTTGACAGGAATGTCGATCAAAGAACTGGTTGACTATGCCATACATGGTACCCATTCCTTAAGCTAAACCACTGTCTTTGCTGTTGTTGTAAGGGGCGTCCCACCTTCGCTGTCGCTACGGCGGACAGGCGTTAGCCTCTGTAATAGTATTGATTCAAGTTCGGCACATGAGATAAAAACAAAAACAGAGAAATAGACCCAGAAGAGAAAAATGATAGACACACCGTAGGCGCCGAAAAAAGCAGTAAATTTACCGAGATGCAGAATATAATATTTGAAAAAAGATTTCCCGAGATGCCAGAATAATGTTCCTATTGCGCCTGCAAGGATAACAATTCTCTTTGATTTCCTGACAGGGGTGAGAAAATAATATAGAAAATAAAACATGGCAAAGGTAAGCATCATGTCCAGAACCGAAAATATAAAAGCCACGGGCGCTTTTGAAAGAAAGACAGGGAGTACTCCCACAACCTTTGTACGGATAACGACGCTGAAAATGAAACTGAAAAAAAGCATTGCTTGGATAATGGAGAAGATAAAGGCAAAAAACAGCTCCTTTTCTTTTGCCCGTAAAAAACGTTCAGGATGTTTGCCGAATATTAATCGAAAGGAAGGCCTTATAACGGAAAAAAGCTTTGTTGTAAAGAAAAACAGGAAAATGAGTCCCAGGGGTCCTGAAAGCTTTTTTGTGACTGAGATTACGTTCAATTCTTTAATCACCTTTTTGACAATGATCGTATTGTATGGATCGGGCAGGATATTTCTGAGAAATTTTTCCACATGTATCCCGGGATTGCTTATATCAATTACATGACCAAGGATATAAATTGAAAGGAGCGTAAAGGGGATAAATGTGAGAAGGATGTAGAAAGAAATGGATGAGACAATGATATTTGCGTTGTCCCTCTGGTATTTCTTGAAAAGTTCTACAACAATATTCCATACAAGAAACAGATTTTGTTTTGTGAATTGCCCGAATTTTGTAAGGCTCATATCCACATTATTTTAGTTGAGTATGTGGAAGCTTGCCTGAATTCTCTGCTTACATATCGGGCAGATCGGTTCTATCAGGGTGAATGTTTTTCCAAAAATATCAATATCCCTGAAAAAGACCCCGGGCGCATCATAAAGCGTTTTTTCATTATAGGCCTTACCGCAATAACAAACAGGGGTTTCCTGACGAATCGTCCTTCCGTGGAAGACCTCGTTTGCGTGAACATTAATTAAATGTCTTTCTTCGCCAGTCATGTAATAAATATAATGCTTGCCCGGAGATTTTGCAATTGTTCTTTTTTATCCTATACGTATCCTCGGATCTGCAACTGCATACATGATGTCGGCAATGAGGTTGCCCAGCAAAGTCAGGAATGCGCCTATCACAAGAATCCCCATAATCGTAGGATAGTCCCTTGACATAACACTCATATAGAACAACTGTCCCATACCGGGGATAGAAAAGATGCTCTCAAAAATAACGCTGCCTCCGATCAGCCCCGGAACCGAGAGCCCCAGAATAGTTATGACAGGCAAAAGGGCATTTCTGAGTGCATGCTTTCTGAGGACCATGCTTTCCGGAAGCCCCTTGGCATATGCGGTTACAATATATTCCTGCCTCAACACTTCAAGGAGGCTGTTTTTCATATATCGCGAAATGCCGGCAAGTCCGCCGAAGGCAGATATGCATATAGGCAGGGCTAAGTGTTTTGTCAGATCAAAAACTTTACCGATAGGCGAGAATTCTTCATAATTGAAGGATTTCAGGCCTGATATGGGCAGCCAGTCGAGGTACACGCCAAAAAATATCATTAAAAGGAGGGCAATCCAGAAAGTAGGGGCAGCATATCCTGCAAACACGAAGGCGGTTAAACCCTTGTCAAGGATGCTGTCCTTGTAGCGTGCACAGTAGATGCCGATAGGGATGCCGATAAGAAAGATTAATGACATAGATAGGAGGTTTATCGAGATTGTGACAGGTATCCTCTCTTTAATCTTGTCTATTACCGGTCTGCGGTCCTGCGAAAACGATATGCCGAAATCCAGCTTTACAAATCTCTTTACCCACATATAATACTGAATGTGCAGCGGTTTATCCAACCCGTAAAGGGTTCTGATCCTTTCCCTCACCTCTTTTGTAACCTTCGGGTTCATTTCCCCGCCCATTACGTCCGGTTCGCCGGGTGTAAGGTGTATAATAACAAATGAAATCAGGGTAATCCCGAATATCATTGGTATCATAAAGAAGCATCTCTTAAGGAGATAGCGCAGCATTTATCTTGTGCCTCCTCTGTCCCTCCGGTACATACCATTTCTCAAAGTTGTGCATCAGGCCTGCCGGCGCCGGTTCAATACCCTTGAACCTCCTGTGAACAGCAACATTTGCATAGGGGATGAAAAGAAATGTATAGGGCTGCTCCTCAGCAAGTATCTCTTGAATACGGAAATAATACTTTTTCCTCTCCTCCTTGTTAAGAGTATGCCGCGCCTTCACAAGAAGCTCATCCACCTCTTTATTTTCAAAAGATATAAAATTCAGCTCTTTTTTTCCTTGTTTTGATGAATGCCAGATATCGAATATATCGGGGTCCCGGGGAATGGTCCAACCGAGTATCACTGCTTCAAAATTTTTTTTGTCTATAAATTCGTTGATAAAGCTCGCCCACTCGATAACACGTATCCTAACCTTAATACCGATCTCGGAAAGCCTTTTCTGTATCAGTTCGGCGCACTGTATCCTCACCGTATTCCCCTGATTGACAAGGACAATAAATTCAAAGGTCGCCCCGTCTTTTTCAAGTATGCCGTCGGACCCTTTCTTAAAGCCTGCCTCATGCAGGAGGGCAAGGGCCTTTTCTGTATTATACTCATATTTTCTTACATTTCCGTTATAGGACCACATATCCGGTTTAAAAGGCCCTGTTGACTCGACGCCCTGACCGAGGAGCACGCCGTCAATGATCTCCTGTTTGTTAATAGCATAGCTTATTGCCTGCCTTACCCCTTTATCTTTAAAAAATTTGTGTTTCAGGTTGTAGCCAAGGTAAACATAACTGAAGGAAAGATATTTGAATTTATTAAATTCCCTTTTAAACTTCGGATAGTCCGTCTGCCTGACAGATTGCAGTGGGGTCAAACCCATCATATCTATGCCGTATTGCTTAAGTTCAAGAAACATAGTGGCGCTGTCAGGGATAATCCTCATAATGTATCTGTCTATGTAAGGCCTGCCTTCAAAATAATTGTTGTTGGCAGATAAGAGCACCCTGTCCCCGGCTATCCATTCTTTAAATATATACCGGCCTGTACCCACAGGCTTTCTCGTAAGCGGGGACGCTGTGATATCGCTGCTTTCCAGAAGGTGTGCCGGCAGTACAGATGTTCCCCAGCTCATCAGGGCAGGGGCAAAAGGCTTGCTGTATGTGGCCCTGAAGGTGTAATCATCGATAACCTTTGCCTCTCTGACGAGCTTAAAATCACCTGAATAGGCTGTGGGTGTCTTCGGGTCAATAATTACCCTGTATGTGTACATAACGTCATGGGCGGTAAAAGGCTTGCCGTCATGCCACTTTACATCTTTTTTTAAGTGGAATGTAATGGAAAGATTATCTTTAGAAATATCCCAGGATTTGGCAAGATCGCCGATGATATTAAGGTTTTTATCATATTTAACAAGTCCGTTATAGATATAAGATGAGACCTCATGGGATGCGCTGTCTGATGATAAGATCGGGATCAGGTTGGAGGGCTCACCGATAGAGCCGGTGATAATCGTATCGCCGTATCCCGGTTTTCCGGGGTCATTAAATAAGGCGTCATCTTTTTTTTGCGAGCATGAAAGAAACAAAAAAATACACAGGATCAGGATTATATTCTTTTTGACGGACATTTTGGCTTGAGTTTATTTTAACAGAGGGGAATCTCAAAGTAAAGAAGGCTGGACATAAATTCATTTTCAGGTAAAATCTATAGTGATACCATTTATGAAAATTATTGATATTCATACGCACGGAATAGGCGGTTACGATACAAAGACGACCATTGTGGAGCATATTCTAAAGATTGCAGAAATCCATGGCAGTCATGGTGTTTCAAAAATCCTGCCCGCAATTTATCCTGCTTCAATAGAGGAAATGCGCGCGCATACGATGACAGTAAAAAAGGCAATGGCTTTTCAAGATTCAAGGCCCGAAGTCCAGAGCACAAAGTTGGATAATTCAACATTCAACATTCAACATTCAACATTCGGAGCGGATTCATATGAAGAAGCGAAGATAAATGGGGTTCACCTTGAAGGGCCTTTTCTCAACCCATCACAATGCGGTACCCTGAATCCGTTATTGTTTTTAGATCCCACCCCGGATAACCTGAAAAGGCTTACAGAAGGATTTGAGGATATTATAAAAATTATTACCATAGCGCCTGAATTGAATGGATCAACTAAGCTCATCAAGGCAATAGCCGACATGGGGATTATAGTCAGCATGGGACACTCCAATGCAACATATGAGGAAGCCCAAGCCGGTTTTCATGCAGGGGCAAGGGGTATTACGCATATCTTTAATGCAATGCGCGGTTTTCACCATAGAGAAACGGGCATTGCAGGTTTTGGACTTACAAACCCCCATGTTTATATCGAGGTGATTGCAGACCCTTACCATCTCCACCAGGATACGATAAAACTGATTTTTACAGTAAAAAACCCTGAAAAGATTATTATTATCTCAGATTCTGTAAAGGATACACTCAAAACTCAAAACTCAAAATTCGACAATGAATTCCAGAGTATAACAGATACCCACGGAAAGCTCAGGGGTGGCTCGACGACTATTATTGAGTCTGCAAGAAGACTTGTTGACATGAGTTACGAAGAAAACATTATCTCAAATTGTATCTCAAGAAACCCTGAGATGTATCTCAATGGACGATGAACAAGCGCTTATTCTTCGTCCATTGGTTCTTATTCATTTTCTGCTATCTTTATATCCATATCCTGGGTAACAGCATTCAGTTCTTCTGCATTAAAGACCTTGTCAGTGTCAAGGATAATGATGAAACGGTCATCCCTCTTTCCCATGCCTTTAATGAATTCGTTCTTTAATCGGATACCTAACCGGGGCGCAGGCTCTATCTGATCCGGATTTAATTCGAATACCTCCTGGACTGAGTCCACGAGGGAGCCGACGATGGCAGTTTCGTTCTCAAACAAAACTTCTACAACGATGATACAGGTATTGACCTTTTTCTCTGTCTGAGTCATGCCAAATTTTAATCTCATATCTAATACGGGTACCACGCTCCCCCTCAGATTTATGACACCCCTCATATATTCCGGGGTCCCGGGCACTTTTGTAACAGTGCTGAATTCCAGTATCTCCCTCACATGGGAGACATCTATTCCAAAGATTTCCTCTCCAAGCTGGAAAGTCAAGTATTGTCTTGTATCAATAATTGATAAAACGCTCATAAGTCAACCTCCTTTTTATAGACACGGGCCAGTTATCGGAATTCAGGGACCTTGCCGGCGCCTGACCACAGAACCCTGGCCCTTGCCATTATCAGAACCTCTCAAATTCCTCGTCAAGCTTATCATGGACATTGTCGAGGTCAAGGGCGACGCCGGATGGTTTGCCGTTGCCATTACTGTTTCTATTTTTTGCCATATGTACGGACCCATGATTGCTCAGGGCCGGTGCTTTATGTTGTTTTTTAATTGTTCTTATTCCTCCGCCCCCCTTCTCTTCTGCTACGAGTCTTGCTGCAGTTCTCTTCAAGCCGGTTTCTTCTACCCTGAAGAAGGCTATGGTGTCCTGTAATTGCTCTGCCTGGCTTGAAAGTTCCTCTGATGTGGATGCCATCTCTTCAGTAACAGAGGCATTCTGTTGTATTACCTGATCGAGCTGCTGGATTGCCTTATTTATCTGTTCCGACCCGATGGTCTGTTCATTGCTTGCAGCATTGATCTCGCTGACAAGTTCTGCTGTCTTTTGTATGTCAGGGACGATTTTCCCGAGCATGATACCGGCCTTTTCTGCAACCGCAACGCTTGATGTAGAGAGTTTGCTTATTTCTCCTGCTGCTGTCTGACTTCTCTCTGCAAGCTTCCTCACCTCAGTTGCAACTACCGCAAACCCTTTCCCGTGTTCACCTGCCCTGGCAGCTTCTATTGCTGCGTTGAGGGCCAGGAGGTTTGTCTGCCTGGCGATCTCTTCGATGATGTTGATCTTTGTGGCGATCTCCTTCATGGCAGAAACAGTCTCTGTAACAGCATTACCGCCATCCTTTGCATCCTGGGCTGCTTTTACGGCTATTTTTTCCGTCTGCTGGGCATTATCTGCATTCTGTCTGATATTGGATGCCATCTCCTCCATGGAGGAAGAAATCTCTTCTGCAGAGGCTGCCTGTTCTGAAGCGCCCTGTGACATTTGCTGGGAAGATGAACTCATCTGCTGACTCGCTGTCGCTACGTTTTCGGCAGAGTTTTTAACGTCGGCAACTATCAACTTTAATTTTTCAACCATATTTTTCATTCCGTTTAACAACTGACCGGCTTCATCTGTTGAATCGGCTTCAACAATAATAGTCAGGTCTCCCTCGGCAAGTCCGTTTACGACTGTAACGGCCTTGTTTAACGCACGGGTGATAATCCTCGAAACAAAGAAGGCGATGCATAGTATGAGCGCTGCAATAATAATGGTGGCAATGATGATCTGCATGCGCATCTTTGTGATTTCAGCGTTCACATCGTCCACATAGATGCCGCTGCCGATGACCCATCCCCACTGGTTGAAGAGTTTCACATAAGAAAGCTTTGGCGAAGGTTTGGTTTCATTGGGTTTTGGCCACATGTAATCAACAAACCCCTCACCTTTATCTTTCGCGACTTTGGCAAATTCTACAAATATGAATTTCCCGTTGGGATCTTTATCTCCTGACAGATCCTTGCCGTCCATTTCCGGTTTCATGGGATGCATTATCATGTTTGGACGAAGGTCGTTAATCCAGAAATATTCGTTTCCGTGGTAACGGAGGACTTTCACGGCTAAAAGAGCCCTTTTCTGGGCTTCATCAGTTTTCAGCTCTCCTGACTTGATCTTTGCCTCGTATGAGGCAATCGTAGCATAAGCCACATCCACCACGTTTTTCGTGGCATTCTTCTTCTCGTCCATCAGTTTTCTCTCCACGAGGGGCAGTAGATAAAACATGATGCCAGATATTATTACCGCAATGGTAAATACCGAAATCCCCATCATTTTTGTTGAAATTTTCCAATTTTTAAACTTTTTCATGACTACCTCCTTTTATAGGACACATGGTTCCACGCTGTATAGCTTCTCTTCAGATAAAGAGTTAAAACAATATCAACCAAAAATAGCCTCCGCCATCTCAATGTTCTTTGCAATTTTCGGTACATCCAATATTAATGCAACTGTTCCATCGCCCAGAATTGTGGCGCCGGAGATACCTTCCACATTTCTATAGAACTTCCCCATATTCTTAATTACCGTCTGGTGTTCCCCAATGACATGGTCCACTACAAAGCCCACCCTTTCACCGTTTCTCCCGGTTACAACAATCTGCTCTATGGGAGGTCTTTTTCCCCGGATATTAAACTCGTTTCTCAGCCTGATGTAGGGAATCAGTTCACCGCGTATGCGGGCAATATTCTTTCCATGGGACTTTCTTACATCTTCGTCGGTTAATTCCACGCATTCTTCCACAATGGAAAGAGGAATTACAAAATGCCTTCTGTCAATAGCAATGAGGAGGCCTTCAATTATTGCAAGGGTAAGCGGGAGAGTAATGGTAACGGTGGTCCCCTCGTCCTTCACGCTTGTGATGCTGATTAAACCACGTAATGAATCTATGGCCTTTTGCACCACATCCATGCCTACACCCCTGCCGGATACATTTGTTACATCTTTGGCAGTGGAGAACCCCGGGTGGAAGATAAAACCAAAGAGATCTTTTTCATTAATCTCAGCGTTATGGGCAACAAGTCCTTTTTCGACAGCTTTGGCGAGAATTGCTTCCTTGTCGAGACCTTTCCCGTTGTCTTGAATCCGGACAATCACGTTTCCCCCGGAGTGGGCAGCAGACAGGAGTATGGTGCCTGTTCTAGGCTTGCCCTGCGATACCCGCACATCAGGAGGTTCTATACCATGGTCAATACAGTTCCTGATGAGATGGACAAGGGGATCGTTAAGCTTTTCGATAACAGTCTTATCAAGCTCTGTCTCTGCACCTTCTGTTGTCAATTCTATCTCTTTGCCCAGTTCGCCGGATAAGTCTCTTACCAATCTCTTAAATCTACCGAAGGTGGTCCCTATGGGCAACATACGTATATTCAGGGTATTGTCCCGCAATTCCGCGGTTAACCTCTCAACTTCTTCTGCAATAGCGTTAAGTTCCGGATTATGAAGAAAGGAAGTTGTTTGAGTTAAACGTGCCTGTACAGTCACAAGTTCTCCCACAAGATTGACGAGTATATCCAGTTTATCTGCAGGGACTTTGATATTTAATTGTGTCTCTTCTTTCGCTTTTGCTTTGTCTCTTATCTTCTGGATATGTTCCTGTTCGATAAGGGCAGATTCTACCTTATCAGAGTCCACTAAACCTCTTTCAACGAGTATCTCTCCCAGGTACTTCTTCTCGGTGAGCGCTTTCTGCAGATCTTCTTTTTTTATATCCCCTTTTTCAACGAGTATCTCACCGATTTTTTTATAGTCTTCCTCTATGTCAAACGTTTTCCCGGAATCGATGGCATTTATTGTCAATTCACAGGAGTCTTCTATAAAAATAAATACGTCCCTGACTGCATCTATTCCCTTATTAGTCGTAAGAATTATATCCCAGTATGCATAGCAGCATTCGGGGTTCATCTCGTCCAGAGAAGGTATGTCATCCACCTGTGCAATAACCTTACATTCTCCCAGAGAACGAATCTCACCAAGAAGGAGTAATGGATTTGTGCCTGTCAGGAATATGTCCGATGAGGGTTTAAAACGAATCCTGTAGGAAATATCCCCATCGGAAGTATAAGATGACGAAGCCCGCTCAGAAGAAGATGATACAGGGGGGGCTGTAAACAGCGCTTTTTCTGAGGCTAACTTTTTAAATGCAGCAACTATCTCTGATGAAGTCAGCCCAATGCGGGCTTTGTCAGGGGGGGTCTCGTCGAGCATGGATTTAATCCGGTCTTTTGCCATAAGGGTGAGGTCGATCAGTTCCTTTGTAACCGGAATTTTTCCGTTTCTCACTTTGTCATAGACCGTTTCTATTTCATGAGTAAATCCTGCAATATCATCAAACCCGAACATGGCGCCCGACCCCTTGATGGTGTGCATGGCACGAAATGTCTTTCCAATGAGTTCTGTGTCATCGGGGGTTTCTTCAAGCTCCAGAAGAGCTGTTTCGAGTTCTAACAACTGCTCGTTTGCCTCTTCCTTATATGTTTCCTTGTATGTATTTGTAATCGTCATCCCAATACCTTCTTTACCACAGCAACTAATTGTTCCGGCTTAAAGGGTTTGATTATCCAACCCGTAGCGCCTGCTTGTTTGCCTTCCAGTTTTATTGATTCCTGAGATTCGGTGGTGAGCATAATAATAGGGATAAACCTGAAAGACGGGTTGCTCCGTGCACCTTTTATCAACCCGATACCGTTAAGATTAGGCATATTAAGGTCGGTGATGATCATGTGAATGGCCTTGCCGTTCAGTTTAGATAAAGCATCGGCGCCGTCAACCGCCTCTATGATTTCATATCCTTCCTTTTTCAGCGTAAAATTTACCATCTGTCTTATGCTTGCCGAGTCGTCTACGGTCATGATTGTCTTAGGCATTTTTCTCACCCGTCAATAAGCACCTGCCATGCATATCTGACAGACAACCCTTCTGTCTCAGAAATCCGGAATTTCTTAACGCATCTTTGAAAATAATAGATGGATTGTCATCTATTATTATAGACCTGTTGGAATTTATTGCCTTCTTGTGTGCCGAACACACAATTTGAAGACATGAAATGTCAGCGCCTGTAATACCTGTAAGATTTAAAACAAGATTGTCCGCGTTTTTCATCGCATCGATCAGGGTTATTTTAAATAATTCCGCATTGGAGACCGTCAAATCCCCGGATAATGCAAGAACTTTGCTTTTTTCATTGTCTTCTATCCTGCTCTCAAACATTGCAATATGCCTTCCTTCTTATAAATATCTTTGAATCTATTTAATTTTTCGGTTGGTTGGTTTGAAAACAAAATAGGAATAACACTGAATTTATTGTAGGATATATCTGAATTTTATGTAGGATTTATCCTACTTATTCTGTAATGCTATTTTTAATAACATAGCGAATAAGTTCGGAATTATTTTTGAGGTTCATTTTCTTCAGAATGCGGGTTCTGTATGTACTGATGGTTTTTATGCTAAGAAAAAGCTCTGAAGCAATCTCTTTCATCGACTTTCCTGAACCGATCATGCACATTACCTTATACTCCCGTTCTGACAACATTTCATGGGGGAGTTTTTCCTTCGGATACTCGATATCAAGCGCCAATTTTTCAGCTAATGAGAGGGTAATATATTTTCTTCCCTGGGATACCCGTCTTATTGCCGTAATCAACTCATCCGGGGCACTTTCCTTCGTAAGATAGCCTGATGCGCCTGCCTTAAGGACCCGCAATGCATAGTGTTCTTCAGGATGAATGCTCAATATGAGAATGTTAACCCCCGGTTTTTTCTCTTTTAGCTCTTTTAAAACATCTAAACCGGTCTTTATGGGCATGGAAACATCCAGAATAATTACATCAAAATCATTTTTTAATGCCTTATTCAAGGCCTCCTGGCCATCGCTTGCCGTATCGGAAACTTCCATATCCGGGACTTCCGCAACTATCTGTTTCAGTCCTTCCCTGACTATAGTATGGTCATCGGCAATGAGAATTTTGATCATTGCTCCTCCATTTCTGGGGCTTGCGTCGCCCCCTCCACCGGCAAAGCCGTCGGAGCCTCCCCCTCTCGCTCGCTATGCGAGCTACTTAACCCTTTGACGCCTTGTGTGCTGACTTGCGCCTGTCCCCGTGAGGGGGTTGCCCCCTCCCCCGGCATCAAGCCGCGACCCGCTAAAGCTGGTACCCCGGCCTCCCCCTCTTGCTCACTATGCGAGCTAAAGGGTACCTTCACCTTCACTGTAGTTCCCTTTCCTCTGATGCCGTTTATTGTGAACTCGCCGCCGAGAATAACCGCCCTTTCTTTCATGCCGAGAATCCCGAAAGAATTCATATCTGTTTTTTCCTTATCTGAGATGCCTTTTCCGTTATCTTTTATCTCCAGAACTATATCGTCACCTTCTCTTTCCAGGCGTATATTCAATTTTGTTGCCGATGCGTGGCGCGCAACATTCGTCAACGATTCCTGGACAATGCGATAGATTTGGGTGGAACGCTCTCCATCCAGGTCTATGCCGCCCCCTATTGTTATTTTAGTATCAATATCGGTCTGTATTTTAAATTTATTTACAGCCCATTCCAAGGCAGGCACAAGCCCGAAGTCATCCAGGATTACAGGTCTTAACTCGGCTGAAACCTTTTGCACACTTTTAATTGCCTGCTTTATAAGGACGGACATGGCGTCTGCCTCCTCGAAAAGCAATGTATTTGCAGTTGTCGAGGATAGTTGTTTTTTTATCAAGGAAATGTCCATGTTTAAAGTTGTTAGTATCTGTCCAAGTTCATCATGCAATTCCCTTGCCACATCCTTTCTTTCTTTTTCCCTTGCTTTATTGATGTGGGTTGAAAGTATGCGGAGCTGCTCGTAGGATCTTTTCAGTTCTTCTTCGGCTTTCTTCCGATCCGTAATATCATTCACAATCGCAATTCTACATAGTTTACCTGAGAATTCCAATGTGTGCCCTGAAATTTCAGCATCAATAAGAGTTCCGTCTTTTTTGACATGTTTCCACGGCCCCTTTGTTTTACCAAGCTTAGGCTTTTTTAATTGTGACAGGACAGATGAAAAATCTCCGGAAGGATGCAGTTCCGTAATCTTCATATTGGTAAATTCTTCATAGGAGTATCCATAATGGATAATCGCAGCCTCATTGACATCAATAATTTCAAGGGTATTTAAATCAAAGACAAAAGCAGGTAAAGGATTATGATCAAACATCCGCCGGTATCGTATTTCGCTTCTTTTCAGGGCTGCTTCTATGTTTTTACGATCTGTAATATCCTTCCACACATCATAAATTAAATCTTTACCGCCGATAGTAATTGCCGTGAGGGAAACATCCGACCAGAATTCCTCGCCGTTTATCTTTTTGTGTACCCATTCAAAGCGGCTGCTCCCTTCTCTCATGGTTCGGGCGATAATATCCCTGGCCTTCACAAAGGATTTTTCTCCGTCAGGCTGGACCTCAGGGGATGTCTGCCCAGGGTGGAGCCCTATGAGTTCCTCTTTACTGGAGCAACCCATAATCCTGACAGCCGCTTCATTGCAATCTACGTATTTATAACCATGAAGTAAAACAACCGGGTCCAGTGATTTCTCAAAAAGCAGATGGAATTTATTCTCACTTTCTTTTAACAACTCTTCTGCGAGTTTTCTTTTGGTAATATCTTCCTTAGTCCCCTCATAGTAAAGTATACTGCCGGCAGAATCACGGACAGCATGGGCATTGATGGATATCCAGAATTTGCTCTTGTCATTCCTGTATACCTGGGCTTCAAGCCTTTCAACAACGCCATATTTTGTGAGGAGATGTTTTAATCTTTCCCTGTCCTCTGGATTTACATAGATTTGATACCCTATATCAACGATGTTTTCTATCATCTCCTTAGCAGATGAAAAACCGAACATCCTTGCGAAAGAGCGGTTGACGCTAACGTATTTGCCTTCCGGGGTTGTCTGGAAGATGCCTTCAATGGCATTATCGAAGATATTTCGGTATTTCTCTTCGCTCTTACGGAGGGCTTCCTTTGCCCGTTTACTTTCTTTAATGTCTTTAATCAGGACAACAAGATAATCAATGGAATTGTCATCTTTTTTTACAGAATTAACTGAAATTGCAGTGTCGATAATAACGCCGTTTTTTCTGACAAAACGTTTCTCCAGTATATAACCAGCGATTTCCCCTGAATATATCCGTCTGTAATATTCATTTAATTCCTGTTCCAAATCTTCCTTCGGTGTAACGTCGGCCCAGGTGATTTTGAGGAGTTCTTCCCGCGAATACCCTATCATTTCGCAGAGACGGTCATTTGCTTCGATCCATTGCATATCAGGTGAAACAATGGCCATACCGATTAACGGAAGGTTAAATAAGGCATGAAAACGGTTTTCGCATTTGCGTAAATCGTCGATAAGTTGTTCTTTGGTTTTTTCTTCATCCACCATGGATTAAACTCCTGTTTACCCCATGAATTTGATTTTCTTTAAATATTATATCTTTTCTTTTCGAGTTTGTCACATGATCTGACAACATTTTAGATTGGCAAAATCGACATAATTGTCGAACTTATCTGCCGTGTTCGACAATCCATACCTTAAAAAACTGATCATTTGTCGTTCATTAAAAATATATAATAATAATTACAGCTAATTACAATATTCCAAGTTTTGGCATGGCTATTGCTTTTATAAAGACATGTATAGAATAATATTTTACAGGAGGTTTTAATGAAAAGATGGCATGTAGGAATTATGGTAGTGCTCTTTCTGGCGCTTACCACAACAGTATTCGCCTTTGGAGGCAAAGGAGGATACGGGTTTAGCCGGTGTGGCGGTCAGGGTGCAGGATTCGGAGGTCCCATGGGTATGGCAGCAAATTTGAATCTTTCAAAAGAACAGTCGGAAAAGATGTGGCAGACTAAAGAAAAGTTTCATAACGACACACAGAAATTACGGTTTGAACTTTTTCAAAAGCGTATTGAACTGAAAGATCTCTATGCTGACCCAAAGGCAGATGAAGCAACTCTCCTTGCGAAGCAAAAGGAACTCAACACTCTCCGGCAGAGCATGCAGGACAAAATGACCCAGATGAGGCTTGAGCAGAGAAAGATTCTGACGCCTGATCAAATTAAAAAGTTAAGCGAGACCTCATTCGGCCCCGGATTTGGCAGAAAAGGCGCAGGACACGGAGGAGCATGCGGACAGGGCGCAGGATTTGGTCCTGGTAGAAGTTAAAAACAGGCAAATAGGAATTAACGCTGAGTACGTTGAGTAAGTTGAGTAAGGCATACCCCCCCAACAACCACCCCCAGCCTCTCAACTTACTTGACTACTCGGCTAATAAGGAGGTAATAAATATGAAGAAGCATATGCTGGTTATTTTAATTCTTTTAACAGGACTTTTAACCTTTTCTTGCGCATCCAACGGTTATAATACCCAGAAAGGCGCAGCAATCGGCGCAGGACTCGGGGCAATAGCAGGCCAGATCATAGGCAACAACACCGCAGGAACGCTCATCGGCGCTGCCGGAGGAGCCCTTGCTGGCGTAATCGCAGGTAATGCGATAGATCAGAATGATACGAATCAGCAGATAGCTGCTGCGCAAAGGCAGAGTTCGACCTATGCATCTTCTGCAGGTGTTGAAAATCCTCCGGGGCAGTGGGTAGAAGTTCCCGGGCAGTGGGTTGGCGGAAAATGGATTCCTACCCATAGAGCATGGGTGCCGATAAATCCATGAAATGCTTATGTGCCTTACTCCTGCTCTCTATTCTTATTGTATCCCCTCTTTATGCCCAGCATTCATATTTCGACTTCGAGAGGGGACTCAAACTATCGGATGCCCAAAGAAACGGTATAGAAGATATAAAGAGAAAATATATGGATGAATGGCGCGCATCAGGAAGGGAAGTTATGAAAAAAAGGTTGGAACTGAGGGATTTGTACAAGAATCCTTCACTTAATAGAGACAGGATTGAGAAGCTTCAGAATGAGATTCTGGAAATAGAAATCTCACGGGAAAATCTGTACAATCAATACAGAGGAGAAATTTCACGCATATTAAACGAGGAGCAACGCGAAAAATATAACAACTTCTGCGATTCCGAAAGAAAAAGATCCATGCGCCCCTTGGGATTGAGAGGATATGGGAGATAAAAGGACCTTCTTCTTTCCCTCTCTGTTGTTTGCGACGCTCTTTTTCCTCATTGCAATAACAGGATATTTTCAGATCAGAATTATAAAGAAAAATATCGAGGTGCTGCTTAAAAACGAAGGGGAAATTATTTTTAGTCACCTCAAAAGGGAAATCGATATAAACCTTGAATATATAACTCTTCTTGAGAAATCTCCATCCATCATTACGCCTAATTTTCTGAATACCATGGTTTATGACGAGGCAATCATAGATGATCTCTACAATCTTTTCAGCAATATAGAGGTTATGGATGCAGAAAAGATACCAATCTCGAATCTCATAGTAATAGACAGTGGCGGTAAAACAGTTGTGAAAAAGGGATCGGTAAAAATAACACAGTCTTATATAAGGACGTTCCAGTCAGGGGAAAAGAAAACCTTTGTCAAAACACCGAGCGGCAATGATAAATTTCTTACAATGGGCATTAAGACAAAAGGCAATGCCGTGTTCTTCAGTCTTGATGAAGCTGAGCTTGATGCACTCAGAAAAAAGCTTACCGTAAAAGAGATTGTAGAAGCAGAGGAAAAGAGATTCAATATTGCAGGCATCAATATATATGATGCAAAGGGAGTACCATATATATCTTCCGACGGAAATAATAAAGAGTCTTATGTTGTGTCTAAGCAACTGGACTCACAATACCTTTCAAAATTCACTGTTGAGATACTTGTATCAAAAGGACTTGCCCGGGATATCTTAAAAAGAACTACCATGAATTTCCTGTTTATCCTTGTGCTTTTGGCAATATCGGGCGCAATGAGTACATACGCGATATTCCTTCTGGAAAGGAGGCATGAAAAAAGAGTGCGCGAGTTTGAGAAAGAATTGGAGATGAAAGAAAGGCTTGTGTCGCTCGGAAAGCTTGCCTCAGGTATGGCGCACGAGATACGAAACCCGTTGAATGCCGTGAGCATGTCGATACAGAGGTTAAAGAGGGAGTTTTTGCCGATAGAAGAGAAAAAAGATGAATATTATCAATTTATTGATATTGTGAGAAGTGAGCTGTCAAGGATTGACAGGATCGTTGAGGAGTTCCTTCTCTCAACCAAATCCCATGCACCATTTTTTCATGAAAACCTTTATAATATCATTGAGGAGGTAGTTGTCATTCTCAGGGAAAAGGCTGCTTCAAAAGGCATTGATATAATTATCAATAAAGCTGGCTGTGATATCGTGATTCAATCACAAAAAGAAAGGCTCAAGCAGGCTTTATATAACATTATTTTAAACGGAATCGAGGCTATAGATAACAGTGGATCCATTGATATAACAACGGTCGTCAAGGATGGAAATGTCGATATCAGCGTAAGAGACACAGGCCAGGGCATTAAGGGAACAGAACTTCTCAGGATATTTGAATATTATTACACTACAAAGGATAAGGGCATTGGATTAGGGTTGCCTATCTCGTATACAATAATCAAAGATCATGGAGGCGGCATAAGGGCCTTCAGCGATGCAGGGAAGGGCACGACATTTTTAATAAGCTTACCAATGAACCAACCGCCAGAAGGGCAGAAAATAAGAGAATGAGAAGGCGAGAAAAGGGGTAAAGTATGGAACGGGCAAGTATATTAATTGTTGAGGATGAAGACGCACAGAGATCACTCCTTGGGGGTCTTTTAACAAAAGAAGGATATTCCGTAAAGGAAGCCGGTGATGGCAAAACAGCAATCGAGAGATTTAAGGAAGAAGTTCTTGATATCGCCCTTCTCGATTATAAACTGCCCGATACGGATGGTCTCTCCCTCATCAAGGAGTTCAAAGAGATAAACCCTGAAGTGGAAATCATTATGATTACGGCCTTCGGAAGCATAGAAAACGCGGTCAGCGCGCTGAAAGCAGGTGCTACCGAATATTTAACAAAGCCCATAGACCTTGACGACCTGCTTTTCAAGTTGAAAAAAATAGAGGAAAAGAGGCACTTGGTGCGGGAGAATATGGTGCTCAAGGAAACTCTGAGAGACAGACTTAAAGCAGAAGACCTCATCTATTCCGGCGAAAAGATGCACAACGTTGTAAGCCTTATCGTAAGGATCGCAAAGACGGATTCTACCTGTCTGATACGGGGTGAGAGCGGTGTGGGAAAAGAGGTTGTTGTAAACCTCGTCCACGGTTTGAGCGAGAGAAAAAACCAGCCCCTTGTGAAGGTCAACTGTGCGGCCATACCTGAAACCCTGCTTGAGAGCGAGCTCTTTGGATACGAAAAAGGTGCATTTACAGGGGCATATCAGAGAAAAGCAGGCAAGTTCGAATTGGCGGATAAAGGGACAATCTTTCTCGATGAGATAGGCGATATCCCGCTTCTGCTCCAGTCAAAACTATTAAGGGTAATACAGGAAAGGGAAGTTGAACGGCTTGGCGGGCTGCATCCGGTAAAGGTGGATGTAAGGATAATAACGGCAACCAATAAAAACCTTGAAGAAGAGGTAAAAAAAGGGGCATTCAGGGAAGACCTTTTCTACAGGTTGAATGTAGTTACCATTGATATACCTCCCTTGAGGGAGAGGAAGGAAGACATACCGCTGCTCCTTGACTTTTTCCTGAAAAAATATAATGACAGGCATAAGAAAAGCATTAAGGGATTTACAAAAGAATCAAGGGATGCATTGATAAAATATGATTATCCCGGCAATGTAAGGGAACTTGAAAATATAGTCGAACGGGCAATAGTGCTCACAAGAGGTGAATATATATCCAAGGAGGACTTGCCGTCTCTGGCAGAAGGCGAACATTCTGTTACGGAAGGGACTATTAAAGATGTTGTTGGGGCAACGGAAAAGAGGATGGTAATGGAAGCCCTCATGAAAGCCGACTGGGTTCAGACAAGGGCTGCATCTATTATCGGGATAAGCGAACGCATGCTAAGGTACAAGATCAAGAAATATAATATTACAAGGTAATATGCGCCAGGTACATCATTCATCCCCGCATGCTTGCCTGTAGAAATATTAATACGCACTCTTCTTGTGAAAAGATGATATACTTCGCCCATGAAAAAAGTATTCTCCTTTGACCTTGACGGGACTCTCGTCAACGCCGGATTCGGCGATATGGTGTGGAATCACGGTATACCCGAAGCTTATGCAAAAAAATATTCCATGCCCTTTGATGATGCACGGATGCTCATTACGAAAGAATATGCATCTGTCGGTGATTCAAGCATTCTCTGGTATCAAATAGACTACTGGCTGAAGAAGTTTAACCTCCAGGTTACAGCCGGTGAACTACTGAAAAAGTATGAGACATTTATTGAGCTTATTCCCGGTGCAAAAGAGGTTATCGAAAGATTAAAGGAAACATATACGCTTGTTATAGCCTCTAATGCGGCCCGAATATTTGTTGAGAAAGAGCTTGAATATACAGACCTTGCCCGATACTTCAGTCATAGCATTTCAGCAACGACAGATTATAATATGGTGAAAAAAGAGACGGCATTTTATGAAATGGTATGCAGCATACTTAATGTATTGCCTGAAGAGGTTATACATGTGGGAGACCATGAAATATTTGATTTTAAAGTTCCATCAGACATGGGGATAGAGGCATATTACTTCAGGAATTCCGGGTCTGGAAACATGGACAAGGGGCCAAGGGAAAACAACGGAAGGGTTATACAAAACCTTCTGGAGCTTCTGGATAAAATATGAAAACATGTTTTAAATGCAAGGCTCTTGTGTCCACGGAAAAGGTATCCTTCAGGGAAGAATGTCTTCAATGCAGGTCAGACCTTCACGTATGCCTGAACTGCATATTCTACGATGAAGGCAAGGCCAACAAATGCAGGGAGCCCCAGGCAGATTATGTAAAAGAAAGAGACAGGGCGAATTATTGTGAATATTTCAGATTTAAGGATGATCAGGCAAACAAATCAGGCAAGGAAGAGGCCGAAAGGTTGTGGGAAAATGCATTTAAGAAACCGAAAAGTTGAAACTTTTTATATTTTAAGATCTTTTTTGTTTATTGAGTTTTCAAGTGTTGACTGTCAGGAACCCTTAACACCGCAAAAATCATTTTTTCGACCTTATCAATTTTAATTTCAATTTCGTGAGAATATAGAGAAAGGAATTTTCTTAAACCTCGTTCGCTGTAATGTCTTAAATGTGTCCTGTCATTCCAGGCTTTTTTGTTCGGGACTGCCACTAAAATATATGATCCGGGATTTAAAAGCTTGATAACCCTTTCCATCATTTTTTCCGGATTAATTACATGCTCAAGGGTATGAGAAATGATTGCCGAGGAAAATTTCTTATTGAAATCCATCTGTTCGATATTACCGACTAAAAAATCAAACCTTCCCTTACATTCGGGGAAGCCCTCTGCAAGTTTATGTGCCAGATGTATTGCGTAAGGAGATATATCGATAGCTGTAATTATGTAATCTTTCTCGGCGATAATGATGTCTATCTCGCCGCTGCCGCAACCTACATCGAGAATCTCGCTTTTCAAAAAACGACCGTCCAATAAAAAGTTTACAAGACCGCTGCCCCTCCAGAATTCAACGGTCAGGGCAGCAGGGAGAACCTTTTCCCTGTATTCGTAAGACTGGTCATTAACCCGAATAAAATCCTCTATGGATATGTCTTTTTTTACATAAATCCGTGGATCGTCGTCTATTCTTCTCTTTTTTCCCGTAAATAACTTCAGAATATTCACCATTTACATTTTATTCTTCTTAATAATACTTCAGACAAGTGTCTCTAAAAAGTCAACGGCCTCTGCGTTATCGTTTAATGTCTGAACCCACTTGCTGCTAATTACCAGCCGGTCTTGTAAATATTATTCTGTAGCACTCCCTGTCTACTTCAAAACAGGCTGTACAACCGCTTGCTTCGCAGCTTTCGGTGTCTATCTCTTCTTTTGAAGGCAATGGCTCAAGATGTACCTCAAACCCTATTTCGTCATACACCCCAACCATTTCTGATAATCTTGGTTCACATGCAACAAATCTTTTTTCCCAACCGGCTGCTGCAAGCTCTTCCTCTCTCTTCATAATGTTACTCTTTTATTTTAGCTATAAAAAAATCAATTGTCTTAGACAATCCCTTTTCCAGCGATATCCTCGGGTGCCATTTAAGATATTTCTTTGCCTTTGAGATATCCGGGCATCTTCTCCTCGGGTCATCTTCCGGTAATTTTTCAAATATTATATCGGATTTAGAGCCGGACATTTCAATTATTTTCTTGGCTATGGACAGTATTGTAACTTCTTGAGGATTGCCGAGATTTACAGGACCGGGAAATCCGGAAAGGTATGATTTTGTGTAATCCCTTCCCCGCTCATGCTCCCCGGTTTCATAGTCCATCATGCGAATCATACCTTCAATCATGTCGTCTATATAGCAGAAAGACCTTGTCTGGGCGCCGTTTCCGTAAACCGTGATCGGATTGTTGCCAAGGGCCTCGATAATAAAATTACTTATCACACGGCCGTCATCCGGCCTCATCCGCGGCCCGTAAGTATTGAAAATTCGTATAACCTTAATGTCCACCTTATTTTGCCTTAGATAATCGAAAAAAAGCGTCTCTGCCACACGTTTTCCTTCATCGTAGCAACTTCTTCTGCCGACAGGGTTAACATTCCCCCAGTATTCTTCCTTCTGCGGATGAATTTCGGGGTCGCCGTATATCTCACTTGTAGATGCCTGTAGAACCCTTGCCCTTACCCTCTTTGCAAGGCCGAGCACGTTAAGAGCGCCGAGTACATTCACTTTTGTTGTTTTGACAGGATTATACTGGTAATGGATGGGGCTTGCGGGGCAGGCAAGATTGAATATCCATTCTACCTCAAGATGCACAGGCTGGGTTATGTCATGTCTGATGAACTCAAACCGGGGATGACCAAAAAGGTGTGAAATATTTTCTTTGGCGCCGGTAAAATAATTGTCGAGGCATAAGACTTCATGCCCGTCTTTAATAAGCCTGTCGCACAGATGAGAACCTATAAAACCGGCTCCGCCGGTGACAAGCACTTTTTTAGGGGAATTATATGTGCAATAATTATACATTTTAATTCCTTCAGCCTTTAACCTTCAACCTTTTACTTTCCTTGTACTTCAGGCCTTCCTATGCATACATAATTAAAGCCCATCTTTGCCATTACTTTCGGATTGTACTGGTTTCTGCCGTCAAATACAACATGGGCTTTCATGAGAGATTTCATCCTTTCAAAATCCGGCTCTCTGAAGGAAAGCCATTCTGTGACAAGGATCAAGGCATCCGCACCTTCAAGTGCTTCGTATTGATTTTTTACAAAACTGATATCCGGATTTCCTTCAAAATACTTTGAGGCAACCTCCATTGCCTTGGGGTCGAAAAGTTTGCAGAATGCCCCCTCTTTTGTAAGGGTATCTATTATATAAATAGAAGGGGCTTCCCTCATATCATCCGTATTTGGCTTAAATGCAAGCCCCCATACGGCAAACCTTTTCCCCTTAATACTGCCGCTGTAAAATGCCCTGATTTTATCTGTAAAGGAAATCCTTTGGCGCTCGTTGACATCCATTACTTCCTTCAGTATGGAGGGTTCATATCCGTAATTCTGTGATGTTTTTATAAGTGCCCTCACATCTTTCGGAAAACAGGAACCGCCAAATCCCACGCCAGGGAACAAGAATTTTGGGCCTATACGGGAGTCGCTGCCCATGCCTCTCATGACCATCATTACATCGGCGCCGAGCTTTTCACAGATTTCTGCAATCTGATTCATAAAAGATATTCTCGCTGCGAGCATCGAGTTGGCAGCGTACTTTGTCATCTCACTCGACTTTACATCCATGACGAGAAATGGGGCTCCGGTTCGCGTGAAAGGCGCGTAGAGTTCCCGCAAGATCTCCTCCACCCTGCCGTGCTCCACACCGGCAACCACCCTTTCCGGCTTCATGCAATCATCTACTGCCACGCCTTCTTTTAAGAACTCAGGGTTTGAGGCGATATCAAAGGGCACATCGACCCCACGTTGCTTCAACTCTTTTGTTATCGCATCCTTCACCTTTTCGCATGTCCCTACAGGGACTGTCGATTTCACTACAACTATTCTGTATTTCTCGATTATCTTCCCTATACTGGCTGCAACATCCATTACATACTGGAGGTCGGCAGAGCCATCCTCATCCTGAGGAGTATTAACACAGATAAACATGATCAAGCCATGATCGACTGCCTTTTTTATATCTGTTGTAAAACTCAGTCTTCCTTCTTTTATGTTGTTTTTTACAATTTCTTCAAGCTGGGGCTCATAAATAGGTATTATACCCTGATTTAGCTTATCTATCTTTTCACCGTCAATATCGATACATATAACATCGTTGCCTGTTTCTGCAAAACAAGCGCCTGATACAAGACCGACATATCCTACGCCAATAACAGAAATGTGCATTAAACCTCCTGTTTTTTTCTTTATTTTTACCCTGCAACATCCCTTAAAGTCAACAGGAAAAGCAGAAGATAGGATTTGAAGCAACAGGCTTTAATACCCCCTTCCAGCTTCTATCTTCCGCATTTTATTTGCATTGCCATTCGTAGTATGTTAAAAAATATATATGGAAGTGGGCTTGACTCGCTTTTTTAATTTTTGGGACAATGGTATCCGAAAGGGAAACAATAGAAAAGATCGAACGTATTTTAACGCCTATCCTCGAAGAGGACTGCTTAGAACTTATTGATATTGAGTTTAGACCGTCAGGGAAAAGATGGCTGCTGAGAATATACATTGAAAAAGATGGCGGAGTAACAATTTCAGACTGCGCAAAAGTCAATCGGGAGTTCGGTAGAACCCTTGAAATAGAAGATATTATCGAGCATCCGTACACGCTCGAAGTTTCCTCACCAGGACTTACGCGACCGCTAAAAAATATTAATGATTTTAAGAGATATGTTGGAAAACAATGCAGAATAATAACCTCGAAACCGTTACAGGAGAGAAACGAGTTTTCCGGTGAAATTATCCATGTAACTGAAGACGAAGTAGAGCTCAAGGGAAAAATTGATGTATTTACAATCCCAATATGTGATATAAAAAAGGCACATTTGGATTTCGGGATTTAAGGAGTAACTATGTATTTTGATTTAAATTATGTCATTGAACAGGTGGGAAAAGAGAAGGGCATATCAAAAGATACTCTCATAGAAACCCTCGAAGAGGCGATACTCTCAGCGTCAAAGAAAAAATTCGGCAACCACCTTGATCTGGAAGCACGATACAATGAAGAGCTTGGAGAAATAGAAGTCTTCCAGTTTAAAACAGTAGTCGAGGAAATCAATGACCCGGATTCAGAGATACCCCTTGAAGAGGCAAAAATACATGATCCGGATTGCCTGACAGGTGACAGCATAGGAATAAAAATGAACACATCTTCCCTCGGAAGGATTGCAGCACAAACAGCGAAACAGGTAATTCTGCAAAAAGTAAGAAATGCAGAGAGTGATGTGATCTATAACGAATATAAAAATAAGAAAGGTGAAATAGTAACAGGCGTGGTCCAGAGGGTAGAGAAAAACCTTTATATTATTAATTTGGGAAAAACAGAAGCCATTCTCCCGGTGAAAGAAACTATTCCTGGTGAAAATTACCGGCAAAGAGATAGGGTTAAAGCCTGCATTATCGACACAGAAAAGGATCAAAAGGGCTGCAAAATCCTCATGTCGAGAACCCACCCTGATTTTCTTAAGAAGCTCTTTGAACTGGAAGTGCCGGAGATTCAGGAAGGCATTATAAAAATTATAAGTGCTGCAAGGGAACCCGGAGAAAGGGCAAAAATATCCGTATACAGCGAAAATTCCGATGTTGACCCGATAGGAGCCTGTGTTGGCGTAAAAGGTTCAAGAGTTCAGGCAGTTGTTCAGGAACTGAGGGGCGAAAAAATAGATATAATACCATGGACAAAAGATATCGCAAAATTTGTGTGCAATACCCTTGCGCCTGCGCGCGTGTCGAAGGTATATATCAATGAGGAAGAACACTCAATGGAGGTTATTGTCAACGATGACCAGCTTTCCCTTGCGATAGGGAAAAAAGGCCAGAATGTCAGACTTGCATCAAAACTCACAGGGTGGAAAATAGATATCAGCAGCGAGTCTGAGGTAGAAAAAACATCTCAGAGGATAATAGACGAGCTCATGGGGGATTTGGAGGTCAGTGAAATCCTTGCACGGATTTTGCACGATGAGTACTTAAGAGACATGCGGGATATAGCCAAGCTGACGCCGGAAGAATTAAACAAAATAACAAGCATTTCTGTTGAGGATTGTACGCGGATTATTGATAAAGCAAAATCAATAATGAATATTGCGGGGACTAAAGGTAAAGAGAACGTTTAAAGATAAATAAAGTTCACGGTTTACAGCAAGATTTTTTGTTATTACTGTGAACCCTGAACGATCAAGTAAGGACTTAGGTAATTATATGGCGAAGATAAAATTAACAACCCTTACCGATAAGATGAGCGATGATGAAATCCTTGCTAAGCTGAAAAACATCGGGGTTAAATTTAACGAGAAAGATAAAGAAGAAGTGCTTCAGGAAAGGAAAGACGATAAAACACCAGTTTCAGGCGAAACGGTTATAGAAAAGAGAATCGCATCCTCAATCATCAGGAGAAGAGTTCAACCACCTCCCCCTCTGCCGAAAGAAGCAGCGGTATCTAAAGAAACAATAAAATCTCCGGAGAAAGAAACCGCGGCGAATAAAATAATTAAAGAAAAGAGAGAAAAAGCGCGGGTTATTTCTGAAAAGCCAATATTAATGCCACAGGAACCGTTGGAAACTGAAGGGGTAGCCTTAAAGAAAAAACCATTACCACTATCTGAAGTTCTTATGGTAGAGGTCAAAAAAGAAGAGATTGCAGAGGAGCCCCAGGAAGAAAAGCTAAAGGGCGATACAGAGGTCATTGCCGAAGAAAAAAAGAAAGAGATTACAAAGGTACTGGAAGAAGCATATAAGCATGACCTTGAAAAGGACGTCACCCTTGGTGACAAGGAAAAAGAAGAAGAGGAACGGAAAAAGAAAAAATCAGAAAGACTTCTGAAAAAACTTGAAGAACAGGAACTTGAAGAACAGAAACTAAAAAAGAAAAGTCCCCTTAAGAGAAAGGTGATCATAAAAGAAGAAGACCTGTATGCATTCAGAAGACGGAAAGGAAAGCCTGCGACCTTCAGAAAAGACAGGCAGGAAAGGGGAACCGAAAGGAAGACGGAAGAGGAAAAACGGCTTGAGATAAAGCCGGCAAAAAAGACTATAAAAATCGGGGATGGAATTCAGGTTGATATACTGGCAAAAAAACTGGGCGTAAAAGCCCAGGAAGTCATTACAAGGCTGCTATCCCTTGGGGTGATGGCGACGATCAATCAGACTGTGGATTTTGATACTGCATATCTTATAACAACAGAATTAGGTTTTGAGACGGAAAGGTCCCTTTCAATAGAAGATGAGTTTATAGCAAAAGAAGAAGATGAGAAGGGAAGCGTTGAAAACTTGAAACCCAGGCCGCCGGTGGTGACTATAATGGGTCATGTCGATCACGGTAAAACCCTACTTCTCGATACAATACGCCACACAAAGGTAGCTGAAGGAGAAGCAGGCGGCATTACCCAGCATATCGGGGCATATGTTGCTGATGTAAATGGAAAAGAAATTGCTTTTATAGACACCCCGGGGCATGAAGCTTTTACAGCCATGAGGGCTCGGGGCGCCAGAGTTACGGATATAGTGATTCTTGTTGTAGCTGCTGATGATGGTGTAATGCCACAGACAATTGAGGCAATGAATCATGCAAAAGCTGCGAATGTTCCAATAATTGTTGCAATCAACAAAATAGACAAACAGAATGCAAATCCGGATAAAGTGATAAAAGACCTTGCCGAGTTTGGCCTCTTACCTGAAGAATGGGGAGGTACAACATTATTCTCAAAGATATCTGCAAAAAAGAAGGAAGGCATACAGGAACTTCTTGAATTGATTGTTCTTCAGGCAGAGATGCTCGAATTGAAGGCGAACCCGGATAAAGCAGCAAAAGGCATCATCATCGAGTCAGAACTTGATAAAGGCCATGGCCCTGTTGGAACGGTTATTATCCAGGAAGGAACCCTGAAAATCCAGGATCCTTTTATTGCAGGAAGCATGTTCGGAAGGGTGCGGGCTATGTTTGACGATAAGGGACGCAGGATACAGAAGGCGCCTCCTTCCACCCCTGTCCTGGTAGTAGGTTTTCAAGATGTTCCTCATGCCGGTGACAGGTTCATTGTTACCACAGAGGAGGGATATGCAAGGGAACTTTCAAAATTCAGACAGGAGAAGTTGAAAGAACAGGGGGCGTTGAAGAACTCAAGAACAACTCTGGAAGAGCTTTATACTAAAATGGGTGAATCTGAAAAAACGGTTTTGAATTTAATAGTCAAAGGTGATGTAAGGGGAACGATAGATGCAATTATTGAAACATTGGATAAAATGTCCAACAAACTTGTGGAGATTCAAATCATACACAGTGGCGTTGGTGCGATTACAGAAACGGATATAAACCTTGCCATGGCTTCAGGGGCAATTGTTATAGGATTTAATACAAAACCGGTAGGAAAGGCTCAATCACTTGCAGAGCATGAGAAAATAGAGATACGGACATACTCCATCATATATGATATGATTGACGACCTGAAAAAGGCTATGGAAGGTATGCTGGCGCCGAAAATCGTAGAAACAATCATCGGAAAAGCAGAAGTAAGAAAGGTATTCAGTGTTTCAAAGCTTGGTATAATAGCCGGTTGCTATATGGTTGAGGGAAAGGCGACCAGAAATGCTTTTGTGAAGGTATTGAGAAACAATAGTACCCTGTTCACAGGTAAGCTGGCATCCCTTAAAAGATTCAAAGACGATGCAAAAGAGGTTTTGACAGGGTATGAATGTGGGATTTCAGTAGAAAATTTCAACGACGTTCAGGAAGGAGATACCCTTGTTCTTTTCATAGAGGAGAAGGAAAAACAGACTCTTGATGGTTAAAAAAAATGGTAGTCGGTGTTTCAAGCATAGAGATCTTTTTACCGGAAAATCATTCATTAAAAGACAAAAGGCATGCGGTAAAAAGGATAGTGGAAAAAACAAGGGCAAGGTTTAACATATCTATTATGGAAATAGAGCAGACAAACCTTTGGCAAAGGGTAAAGATAGGATTTTCAATAGTCGGAGTAAAAAAAGACCATGTAAACCAGGCTATCGATAATGTTTATGCATATATAGAGTCTTTATATATCGGCAAAATAATAGACACACGGACTGAAATAATAGTAATAGGCAATGAGATATAGACGGCTTAAACTTCAGGACCTCCTTCGCGAGGAAATTTCTTTGATGATCCAGAGAGACATAAAAGATCCGGGATTAGGCTTTATAACCATTCTCGATGTGAACATAACTGAAGACCTCAGATATGCAAAGGTACTGTGCTCAATATACGGAAGCGATGAGGAAAAAAAGAAAACAATACAAGCGCTGAAAAGAGCCAAGGGGTATATGAAAGTCCTCCTGGGAGAGAGATTGAAACTGCGGTATACACCGGATATCAGCTTTGTTATTGATGATTCCTATGAGAAGATTGCCAGGATAGAAGAAATCATAAAAAAGGAAGCTCATGATCGAGGAAATTAGGCAACTTATAGATAAAGGGAATAAATTCCTCATAACCACCCACATGGATCCTGATGGCGATGCCCTGGGCTCGTCATTCTCAATGTATTATGCCTTGGAAGCGCTTGGTAAAAAAGCAACTGTTTTTTTAAAAGATCCGGTACCCTACATGTATAGGTTCTTACCAAAACCGCTGCAGATGACCCATGAGTTTCCCGTTGATCAATATGATGCAATTTTTGTCCTTGATTGTGGAAACCTTTACAGGGTAGGAGACGGGTTTGAAAGGTTGAAAGGTATGGGCGCTTTCATAAATATTGACCACCACAGAACAAGCGAGGCCTTCGGCGTTGTTAACCTGATAGATGAGCACGCTTCATCCACGGCTGAAATACTCTACGGGCTCTTTCGCGCACTAAAGATACCGATAACGTTTGATATGGCAATAAACATCTATACTGCAATCTTTACCGATACAGGTTCTTTCAGATATGACAATACGGGTTCCAGCGCATTCCTCATCTGCGAGGAAATGACAAGGCTTGGCGTAAAGCCTGCTTATGTGTCCCAAATGGTTCACGAAAATCACCCGAAAGAAAGATTTTGGCTGCTTGGTCTGGTCTTTTCGACAATGGAAACATACTATCAGGACAAGGTGGCAATTGCATGCGTAACAGAGGAGATGTTTAAAAAAACTAACACTGATAAGGATTATTCCGATGGTTTTGTAGAATATTTTAGGGAAATCAGGGGTGTTGAAGCGGCAATCCTCATAAGGGAGATTAATAAACAAAGATACAAGATCAGTATGAGGTCAAAAGGGTTTGTAGATGTTGCTGCCATCTGTGGATTCTTCGGCGGCGGTGGCCATAAAAATGCAGCAGGTTGCACAATGGATGGAACACTTGAAGAAGTAAAAAATAAACTTAATGAATGTTTCCTTAAGGAATTTATATGAATGGTTTTTTAATTGTCAATAAAGGTGCGGGCATGTCTTCATACGATGTCATTAGAAGATTGAAAAAACTGAGCCCTTTCCAAAAAATCGGATATATCGGGACGCTTGACAGAAACGCTACAGGAGTTTTGCCTGTTGCAATTAACGAAGGGGTAAAGCTGATACCTTTTTTTGAAAATGAAATTAAAGCCTACAGGGCAAAAATACTTCTGGGGGTCACAACAGACACCTTTGATATTGAAGGCAGGGTGCTTACAACTGTAACCCCTGATAAATTTGAGAAAGAAACTATAGAAGCCCTGCTGGGCCGGTTTAAGGGTAAAATTACACAGCAGGTCCCTATTTACTCTTCCAAGAAAATCCATAGAAAACCCATGTATAAACTGGCGCGCAAAGGGATAGCCATAGATCCACACCAAAAAGAAGTTGAGATCTTCAGCATAGAACTCCTTGATTATTCACATCCCCATATAGATATAGAAGTTGTATGCTCCAAGGGGACATATATAAGGGCGCTTGCAAACGATCTTGGGGGCATGCTTGGCTGTGGCGCAACCCTGTTTTCTTTAAAAAGGACCCAACATGGCGAATTTACCCAGGAGATGAGCACAGATATAGAGACTTTCAATAGTAAGGATGATATATTAAACTCTTTAATATCACTGGAAAATGTTTTAAAATCTTTTAATGGGATTTTGGTGTTGGAGGCCATAGAAAGGTTCATGAAAAACGGGATGCCCATTCCACTACTCGGCAATTCCAGGGGATGGAAGGATGGCGAAACAACGAAACTACTCAATAATAAAGGTACCCTCATAGGAATCGGTATGACAGATCTGGCTTCGAAGACGATAAAAATCAAAAGGTTGATAAACAATTAAGGAGGCGTTACATGGCACTAAGAACTGTAGAAAAAAAGACGATTATAGAAGGATTTAAAATCCATGAAAAAGACACCGGTTCTCCTGAAGTTCAAATTGCGCTTCTCACGGAAAGGATTAAATCCCTGACCGAACACTTTAAGAAGTTTTCTAAAGATCATAATTCACGGAGAGGACTACTTATCATTGTTGGAAGTAGAAGGAAGCTGCTCAGTTATCTGAAACAGAAAAACATGGACAGATACAAAAAGGTCATCGAGAGACTTGGACTAAGAAAATAAAATAAAAAAAGGAAGATATTACATGGAAGAACACATTACAATTGATTATGCAGGCAGACCACTGACAATAAGCACAGGCGGTGTTGCAAAACAGGCAGATGGCAGCGTATTGGTTCAATACGGCGACACTGTAATGCTCGTTACAGCAGTTGCAGATAAAAGGCCTATTGACAGGGATTTTCTCCCCCTCACGGTAAATTACCAGGAGATGTCTTATGCTGCCGGAAGGATTCCCGGTGGTTTCTTGAGAAGAGAAGGGAGAACAACGGATAAAACAACACTTACATCCCGCCTTATAGACAGGGCGCTACGGCCGTTATTCCCAAAAAGTTTCAGGAATGAGACACAGATAATAGCCAACGTACTTTCGGTTGACCAGGAAAACGATCCTGTAATACTCGGTATCATCGGCGCTTCCTGCGCCCTTACTATTTCACAGATACCATTTGCCGGCCCCATAGCCGGCGTAAAAATAGGTAGAAAAGATGGATCCTTTATCATAAATCCTTCTAATGCTGATCTGGAAGAAAGCGATATTGATATAATAGTAGCGGGTACAAAAGAAGCGATACTTATGGTTGAAGGTGCAGCAGAATTTGCACCCAGCAGCGACCTGATTGAGGCAATTCATTTCGGTCACCAAAGCCTGTTACCGTTGATAGAATGTCAGGAAAAGTTAAGGGAGTTATGCGGGAAGGAAAAGTGGGTTGTTCGGGAAATGGAAATTCCCTATGGACTGAAAGATGAAATAAAAGGAAAAATCGAGCAAGACCTGCTGGAAGCCTTTGCTATAAGGAGTAAGCTTGATAGATACGGCAGGCAGGATGAGATACGTGATAAACTGGTAAAAGAGTATGAGGGTACGGAAGCAAGTATCCTGAACAAGATATTTGAAGACATAACAAGGGATATCCTGCGGCAGCAACTCCTTGCAACCAGGAAAAGAATAGACGGGAGATCGCCTGACGAAGTAAGGAATATTACCTGCAAAACCGGTGTGCTTCCAAGGACACATGGCTCAGCCATTTTCACAAGGGGAGAGACCCAGGCGCTTGCAATAACGACCCTTGGAACCTCTAGTGACGAACAGAAAGTTGAATCCCTCCAGGAAGGGGAATTATACAAAACCTTCATGCTGCACTATAACTTCCCGCCCTTTTCAGTGGGCGAAGTAGGCATGCTCAGGGCGCCGTCGAGACGTGAGATAGGCCACGGCAACCTTGCCTTAAGGGCCCTTACTCCAATGCTGCCCACGAAAGATGATTTTCCTTACACGATAAGGATAGTATCGGAAATCCTCGAATCTAACGGTTCATCATCTATGGCAACCGTCTGCGCCGGGTGTTTGTCGCTTATGGACGCAGGGGCGCCGATAAAAGAACCTGTAGCAGGTATTGCAATGGGTCTTGTAAAAGAAGGCGAAGTGGAAATAGTCCTCACCGATATACTGGGCGATGAAGACCATCTTGGTGATATGGATTTCAAGGTCGCAGGGTCAAAAAGAGGCATTACCGCCATCCAGATGGACATAAAGATAAAAGGGATAACCAAAGAAATTATGTCAAAGGCGGTCACCCAGGCCCAGGAAGGTATAGAAAAGATACTCGGCATAATGGCCGAAACATTGCCGGGCCCAAGGGAATCGCTATCCCCGTACGCACCGAGGATGTTTACCATCAGAATAAATACCGACAAGATACGGGATGTTATAGGTCCCGGCGGAAAAATGATAAGGAGTATCGTAGAGCAGACAGGCGTGAAAATAGATATAGAAGATTCAGGCATTGTTACGATTGCATCGCCCGATGAAGATTCTGCAGCCAAGGCAATAGAAATAATCAGAAAACTGACCAAAGAAGTTGAAATAGGCGAGACATACTTCGGTAAGGTTGTAAAGGTCTTAGATGCAGGTGTTATTGTCGAATTAGCGCCCGGAGTGGATGGTTTTGTCCATATCAGCCAGCTTGCCGACGGCTACATAAAAAAGACATCGGATGTTGTCAGAGAGGGCGACGAGTTTATGGTGAAAGTCATAGCTGTTGAACCTAACGGCAGAATCAAGCTGTCACGGAAGGCATTACTGAATGAAGAGAAGGGCTGGCAAAAGGATGCATGATAGCTTCCCAATAGAATTCAGGAGTCAGAATTAAGAATCTTGAATAAAAGATTCAGAATTCTTTCTGATTCCTGACCGCCAATCCTTGAATCCTGGATTCTATCTGATGTATTCTGAATCCTATGTCATATATAAGGACAATAAAATAAATGTATAGAAAAACATCCTTACCAAACGGTATCACCATAGTAACCGAGTCTATTCCATATTTTCCAACCGTATCCATGGGGCTATGGCTAAAAACAGGGGGAAGGCACGAAAATGAGTTAAACAACGGTATTTCCCATTTTATAGAGCACATGCTTTTTAAAGGGACGTCAAAACGCACTGCCTTTGATATAGCAAAGGATATGGATGCTGTCGGAGGAACAATAAATGCATTCACCGGAAAAGAATATACCTGCTTCTATGCACGGACGCTGAGAAAAGATATGGACCTTGCCTTTGATGTATTATCCGATATGCATAAACATTCGCTTTTTAAAGATGACGACATCGAAAAAGAAAAATATGTAATCATGCAGGAAGTAAAGATGATCGAGGATAACCCGGAAGAATATATATACGATATGTTCAATGCATCTTACTTTAAGGGACATCCTCTCGGATTGCCGATCCTCGGCAAAGAGGTGAACATAGAGCACTTTACAAGGGATGCGCTCGTAGAACATCTTGCAACTTATTATTCACCGGACAACCTGATTATAACCGCAACCGGTAGAATTAACCATGATATGTTTGTGGAAAAAGTAGGAAAGTTTTTTTGTGATGTAAAAAAACAGGACATTCAGAAGACGCCTATAATTGAACCGGTCCCCTATAAAAATATGAATATTTACGAAAGGGACCTTGAACATATGTATCTCTGCATCGGAACAAAAGGTGTAAGCCAGGTTGACAAGCGGAGATATGCTCTTTATGTGCTGAACGCTATTATGGGTGGAAGCATGAGCTCGCATCTTTTCCAGGAGGTGAGAGAGAAAAGGGGACTTGTCTATAACATTTATTCTTACGTTAATTGCTACCATGATACTGGCACATTCGGCATATCCACCTCAACGTCACAGGAGTCAATGAAAGAAGTGATAACCCTTGTAAAAGAAGAAATAGAAAGGATACGGGACAACGGTATCACTGAAAGCGAGCTTGCCTTCTCAAAGGAACACATCAAAGGGAATCTCTTTATATCGCTGGAAAGCTCTGAAGCAAGAATGGGGAGACTCGCAAAAAACGAGATTTATTTCGGTGAATACATACCCCTGAAGGAGACTATCCGGGAGATAGACAGTATTAAAAAATCCGAGGTAGACAGTATAGGAAGGGAAATTTTTGAGGATCCACAAAATATACCCCTTACAATACTTGGCAGAATAAAAAAAGCAGATGAAAACAATGTTAAAGCGATATGGAAGAACTGAAAGTTTTAATCACAGCTAAAGAAGGCGCCATGCTTCCGGAATATGCCACAGATGCTTCGTCCGGTATGGACCTGCTGGCTTTTATAGATGAGTCTATAGCTTTAAAGCCATTTGAGAGGATACTTGTCCCAACGGGTGTATATATAAGTATCCCCGAAGGGTACGAAGCAGAGATCAGGCCGCGAAGCGGTCTTGCACACAAATTCGGCATTACAATCCTTAACACACCGGGCACCATAGACAGTGATTACAGGGGCGAGATAAAGATCTTGCTGATAAATCTCAGCAAAGAATCTTTTACTATCCAAAAAGGGGACAGGATTGCCCAGATGGTCTTTAAGCATGTCATTAAGGCAAGTTGGGTAGCAGTTGAAAAGCTGCCCGAGACACCAAGGGGAGAAGGGGGATTCGGCTCTACAGGTATCAATTTTACTGAAAATTTACAAATTACATTTGCCTACCCGGATACCGGAAGTTCACAAAAGTGAATTATACCTGTTCAGAGACCAGGGTCAAATCTTTATCTATTGACAATATGTCATGACCCCATTAAAGAGTTATTATGAACCTATATGCCTTCCTTGACAGCTATATAAGTTACTTAACAGCCGAGAGAGGCGCATCGCTTCATACTATAGACGCATATAACAGGGATATTATGGGGTTCATCAAATACCTCGAGCAAGGAACTGATGAGACCAAATCTTTATCAGAGACAGAAGAGACCGGGGTCAAATCTTTATCTATTGAAAATATGTCAAAGAGTAAAGATTTGACCCCTTGTACATTAACCCCTGATATCGTTGAGGCATACATGGGCAATCTAAGAGACAGAGGGAAAAAAGCGAGAAGTATCGTAAGGGCGGTTTCAGCTCTCAGAGGTTTTTTTAATTTTCTTCTGGCTGATGGCAACATTGCACATAATCCCCTTGAAGAATTAGAGACTCCGAAATTTAGAATGCCCATTCCCGACGTGCTAAGCGAAGAGGAAATGCTTACTCTACTCCAGATGCCGAGCGAATCAAGGACATCTGTTCGGGACCGGACAATGATTGAGCTGCTATATGCTACAGGCTTACGGGTATCAGAGCTTATCCAATTGAAAAAGAGCGATATCAACCTTGAAGGCGGTTTCCTTATTGCCTCCGGGAAAAGGTCAAAAGAAAGGGTTGTGCCGCTCGGTGAGTTTTCCAGACAGGCGATAAAGCAGTACATTGAAAAAGAAAAACCGAAAGGCATATTCCTCTTTCCAAACAAACAGGGTGAAAAGCTTACAAGGCAGACAGTATGGAAGTTTATCAGAAAATATGGCAACAAAATGGAAAAAACCCATATTTCTCCTCACACCATACGGCATACCTTTGCAACGCATCTTCTTGAAGGCGGAGCAGATTTACGCTCTGTGCAGATATTGCTCGGACACGAAGATATCTCAACGACCCAGATTTATACCCATGTTGACAGAAAAAGGTTGAAGGAAGTTCATAAAAAATACCACCCGAGGGGATAATGAAGATCATCACATCCCATAATAACGCTGATTTCGATTCTCTCTCCTCAATGGTTGCTGCAAAAAAATTGTATCCTGATGCGATCTTTGCATTCCCCGGTTCACAGGAAAAAACACTGAGGGAATTTCTCATCCACTCTACCTTGTACCTATTTGATATTGCCAGAATGAAGGATATCGACTACAGCACCATAGACACCCTCATCCTTGTTGACACAAGGCAGAAAAACAGAATTGGAGAATTTGCGCATGTTATTGATTTAAAAAAAGCAAAGATTCATATTTATGACCACCACCCTGCCTCTGATGATGATATAAAGGGTGACGTAGAATATATAAAAAACATAGGCGCAACCGTATCAATGCTCGTGTCCATGATTAAAGAACAGGACATTGACATATCCCCTGAGGAAGCAACAGTTATGATGCTCGGCATATATGAAGAGACAGGCAGTTTTCAGTTTCCGTCCACTACGGTGGAAGATTTTTCCGCAGCGTCATTTCTTCTGTCAAAAGGCGCCAATGTGAATATTGTGTCGGATATGCTCGTCAAGGAGCTTACACCGGAACAGGTCTTCCTACTCAATGATTTGATAAGTAACGCATCTGTCTTAAACATCAACGGTGTTGATATCGTGATAACAGAAGTTAGCACGGAAGATTATGTTGGAGACCTTGCTGTTATTGTTCATAAATTTCGTGATATGGAAAATATAAACGTGATCTTTGCTATTTTCAGGATGGAAGACAGGGTATATATTATCGGCAGGAGCAGGATAGCTGAAGTAGATGTTGGACACATCCTTTCCCTGTTTGGCGGCGGCGGTCATAAAGAAGCTGCCTCTTCAACAGTGAAGGATATGACGATAATTGAGGCCAGAGAAAGGCTCATACAACTCCTTAAACACAACATAAAATCCCTCTGGATGGCAAAGGACATTATGTTTTTCCCTGTTAAGTCCATAGATGCCGAATGTCCCATCAGTGAAGCAAACAACATTATGGTAAAGTACAACATAAATGCCCTCCCTGTTTTATCGAATGAAAAAGTTGTAGGCGTTATCACCCGTCAGATTGTGGAAAAAGCGGCCTTCCATAAACTTGAAAATATACCGGTAAAGGAATATATGTCCACAGAGACTTCAACCGTTAAACCGGATGACTCCCTAGAAAAGGTAAAAGAGATCATCATCGGCAATGGCCAGCGGTTTCTCCCCGTAACAAAAGAGGAAGGACTTGTAGGCGCAATCACCAGAACAGACCTTTTAAGGATTCTTGAGGATGAGATATCAAAGACCGTCCTCGGAAAGCTCGAAATCCATGATATGTATGAAAAAAAGAAGAACGTAAAGAAACTTATGGATGAAAGGCTTGACAAGAAAGCGCTGAATAAGCTTGCGGATATTGGGGGTTTGGCAGACAGAATGGGATATCACGCCTACTTAGTCGGCGGCTTTGTAAGAGACCTTTTGCTCAGAAACGAAAACTTCGATATTGATATTGTAATAGAGGGCGACGGGATACTCTTTGCAGAAGAGATGTCGCGGGCATTCAGCGTAAAGGTCCGGCAGCATAAGGAATTTGCCACTGCAAAGATTACCTACAAGGACGGTTTCAAAATAGATATTGCGACAGCAAGACTGGAATACTATAAGGCCCCGGCAGCGCTCCCTACCGTGGAACACAGCTCATTAAAGCTTGACCTTCACAGAAGGGACTTTACAATAAACACGCTTGCAATATCCCTTAACAAAAATTCCTTCGGGCAATTGCTTGACTTTTTTGGGGCGCAAAGAGACATAAAAGAAAAAACAATCAGGGTTCTGCATAGCCTGAGTTTTGTTGAAGACCCGACTCGGGTGTTCAGGGCTATCAGGTTTGAGATCAGATTTGGTTTTCATATCGGGAAACACACCATGAACCTGATAAAAAATGCTGTAAAGATGAATTTCCTTTCAAAAATACGCGGTAAAAGGGTATGGACCGAACTCACCCTCATTCTGCTGGAAGATGAACCGGAAAAGATATTAAAAAGACTACAGGATATTGACCTCTTGAGATTCATATACCCCGGCCTTACCTTCGGGAAAGATAAGGAAAAACTTTTTAGTCAGATGCACGCGGTGTTTAAATGGTACGAGCTGCTTTACAGGGGCATACAGTGCGACAGGATACAGTACTTTCTTTTGGGGCTTATTGATCAGATGAAAGATGATGAGGTCATTGAATTCTGTAAAATAACAGAAATGTCGGAAGCATTAAAAAGAAAAACACTTGATAACTGGAAAAAGATAAAAGATACAATACTAAAATTTGCATTTGATTTTAAAACAATGAAAAAGAGCGAAGTTTGCAAGCAATTGGAACCGCTTTCGCAGGAAGCGAAGCTGCTTATTATGGCAAAAACCAGGTCCGAAGCGATCAAGAAAACTATCTCAAATTATATTACCTACATAGACACTTTCACCCCTGTCCTCACAGGGGAAGATCTCAAAAAAATGGGAATAAAAGAAGGACCTGTTTATAAAGAAATTCTGGATGCACTGAAAGAAGCAAAAATAGATATGGGTTTGAAAACAAAAGAGGATGAGATAAACTTTCTAAAAGAGTACACTGAAAAGAAAGCTTTATGACACCAAATTTTAATGTGCGAAGTGAAAATTTTTGGAACTAAGCATCTTAATATACAAAATCCAAAACGAGAGCAAGGGAAAATGGATCTTTTAGTACCAGCACTTGAAGTAAAAATGGAATGCTATGAAGGGCCTCTCGCCGTTATGATTACCCTCATAAAAAAGAACAAGGTAAGCATCTGGGATATACCGCTTGCAACGATTACGGACAGGTTTTTAAAATACGTGGAGCTTGTTAGCAACATGAGCTTGAAGATAGCTGAAGATTTTATAGAGATGGCTTCTCTTCTGATATTTATTAAATCAAAGATGCTCCTTCCGGCAATTACCGTGCAGGACGAAGATGACCCGAGGGAAGAGCTTATTGATAGGATTATCGAATACGAGAAAGTCCGGGGTATGGTTGAGAAAATAGACAACCTTTCCATGCTCGACAGGGATACCTTCGGTAGAGGAATAAAAACAGTTGACGGGCAGATGGAGTATGATCTGCTTGAGCTTTGCAATATATTCCTCGAAGTATTAAAAAACAATGAAGAACAGTTTATCGTAATCAGGGAAATAAAGCCGACACTTGAAGAAAAATTACAGATGCTTAAAACCATTCTTGACTCATCAGGCCTTTTTGTATGGTCTATAAACGACCCGGTTGAGCAGGCCGATAAAGTTGCTACCATGCTCGGGATGCTTGAACTCACGAAGATAAAAATGGCAACCATTTCTCAGCGAAAACCTTTCGGGAAGATAGTGCTTAAGAGAAGGGAAAACTAAATACTAAAGAGAGGTTAAAATATGCCGAGCAGAAAAGCACGGATAATTCTTCTGGTAGTTTTGATATTTATTGCAGTAGTCGTTTTTGGCTCTATGGCAATAGGCATTAGCGACGGAATGTTCAGGGATAAGATCGGCGTTGTGGAAATAAGCGGTGTTATTACCGAATCAAAAGACGCTATGGAAGACATAGTCAGGTTTAAAGAAGACGACAGCATAAAAGGGGTGATCATCAGGATAAATTCCCCCGGAGGCTCTGTTGGCCCCAGCCAGGAGATATACAGTGAAGTCATAAAGTTGAAGGCAAAAAAGAAGGTCTATGCATCTATGGGTTCCGTATGTGCCTCGGGTGGATACTATATTGCCGTTGCAGGGGAAAAAATCTATGCCATGCCTGCTACAATAACCGGCAGCATAGGCGTCATTATGGAGCATATGATCATAGAAGACCTTTTTAAGAAGATCGGTTTACAGCCAAATACCATAAAGTCAGGCGCATTCAAGGATGCAGGCACTCCATTCAGGAAGATGAAAGACGAAGAAAAGATATATTTTCAGGGTATATTGGACGGTATCCACGAGCAATTTATAAAGGTTGTAGCTCAGGAGAGAAAACTGCCCATAGATACTGTAAAGAAGCTTTCCGACGGAAGAATTTTTATCGGGACACAGGCAAAAGATTTAAAGCTTGTCGATAAGATAGGCACTTTTTATGATACGGTAGATGACATGAAAAAGGCTTTGAATATGAAGGATAAACCTGTCCTCGTATACGGCAAGAAGCCGTTCTCGCTCGTAAAATGGCTTGTATCGTCCATGACTAAAGTTGTAATATCCGAATATTTTTCCGGAATGTTCAAATACAGCGTAAGCCCTTAAAAGCCGGAACACTATTTTGTTCTCTGCCGTGACTGAAGAAACTCTGTCGCGGAGAGGAACAAAGAATAATAGTTACGGATTATGTTCCTCTTTAGAGCCTATATATTTTCGTGTATACTGTGATATGATTTGGGCTATTATGACAAAAGGGATGGTTTGTAGATGCAAGGATAGGACAATCAACATTATTGAGGGAACTTGCACGATAGTGCAACGGCATGGTGATGATAGTCATACGGATGTGACCCGTCGAGAAGAAGCAGAAGCAAAGGTGAGAGAAAGCGAGTCGAGGTTCCGCTCATTCTTCGAGGAATCTGCTGAAGCAATAATCCTCCTGGACAGGGACACAATCATAGACTGCAACCATATTGTCTTAGCCCGAGAGGCCGCTGATCGGAAACAAATGGATGAAGGGGGAAGAGTGGGTCGATTTCTTCGATGAATGTCCACTATGATAGAACACAACGAAACACATAACGATGCGGATAAAGCTAAAGATGCAGAAGCCCGGGTAAACCTCAGCTTCTTCAGATCTATGCGTGGCAAGATACTCGGGTTGTTTCTCGCGTTCGCAATACTTCCGTCGCTGTTCGCTGTGGGCTTTTCTTATCAACAAATCAGCCACGCTTTAGAAGATCGTATTAAGAACGAGCTGAAGCGCACTGCTCGACTTCAGGCTGCCCACCTCGATGCCATGTTCGACGAATGCATCAAGGACATGCGTGTAGTTGCAGCAACGGACGAGGTGCGCTCAATGGCGCCGCAAGGCATCCATCGGGCAACCGCGAGCTTCAATCAGCTTTGGAAACGATATACGGGCATCACGATATACAGAGCCGACGGGTATGCCGTCGCGGAAAGCATAAGGACGCCTGAAGAGACCCGCAAGGCACATCAGAATATCGCAGACCGTGAATACTTTCAGAAAGCGGTATGCGGTGAAGAAACCATTTCTGATACTGTCATGGCAAAGTCAGGTGAAGGACTCGTCACAACGATAGCCGTCCCTATTTACAGAAAGGGCATCATCGGTGTTGCGGCGGCCGACATTACCGTAGATGCAATAGCCCTCTCTCTATATGAGTCACGGTTCGGGTGGACAGGCAATGTGTACCTGGTGGACCGGGAGGGCAACTTTATCTGGCCATCCCGGTTCTCGGAAGAATCGCTGCAGAAGGAATTCATCAATAAACAGACGCAATTAGAGCTGCGAGTCGATATGTTCGGGACGCAGAAAGCTCTGGCAGGAAATCCGGAGGCAAGCATTTATTATAATTATCGCGGCAGAGAGGTGCTAGGCTCATATATCCACATTCCGCGCACCGGTTGGGGACTTTTCATTGAGCAGGAAACCGAAGAGGCCCTTGCCTCGGTGCGAAGGTTGCGGAATATTTCAATTCTGGTTGGACTCATGTTTGCCGGATTGGCCACAGGTATAGCGGTTTTTATTTCGGGCGGCATGATCAAAAACACGGTGAGACTGACACGTGCCGCAAGCGAGCTCAGGAAAGGCAACCTTGCGGTTCGCGCAGACGTTACCAGCACTGATGAGTTAGGCCAACTGGCGGAGAACTTCAACAGTATGGCAGACCGCATAACTACGCTCGTGTCGAAACTGGAGCAACAGATTGTGAAACAGACAGCGGCAAACGAAGCACTTCACCGTGAGATTGCCGAACGAAAGCAGGCAGAGGAATTGCTGAGAAAAAGTGAAGTCCGCTACCGCAGCCTCTTTGATGGAGTGCCTGTCGCCCTGTACCGTTCGACGCCAGCCGGTCAGTCCCTTGACGTGAATACCGCCATGGTCGAAATGTTCGGTTCCCCCGACCGGGAAACTATGCTGGCATTGAATGTTACCGAGCTCTATGCAGACCCTGAAGACCGTGTATGGTGGAAGGCGCTCATGGAACAGGAAGGTCTTGCGTGTGATTTTGAGTTCCAGGCGCGGCGTCTTGACGGCCGGTTGCTCTGGGTCAAGAAAACCAGCCGGGTTGTAAAGGATGACCAGGGTCAGGCAGTGTATTATGAAGGGAGTCTGGAGGACATTACGGAGCGGAAGCGGGCAGAGGAGGCGGTTCGGCAGGAAAGAGAGAGGTTTCAGATTGTCTCGGAGAACGCCCCGCTGGGCATGGCCATGATTGGGAAGGACGGTGCGTTCAAATATATCAACCCAAGGTTCAAAGAACTCTTCGGCTACGACCTGGAAGATATCCCCGACGGGAGAACATGGTTCAGAAAGGCATTCCCCGATCATGAGTACAGACACAACGTCATTGCAGTCTGGCTAAACCAGTTTCAGGACGCTCAAGGGAAGAAGCCCCGGGAGGCTCCAAGCGTCTTCAACACTACCTGTAAGGACGGCACCACGAAGGTCATAAGCTATCTCGGTGTGACACTCGAAACCGGCGAACATATCATGACCTGCGAGGACATCACAGAGCGTGTAAGGGCAGAAGAGGTCTTGAAGAAACACCACGAACAACTCCTCAGGGAGATTGAGACCCGGAAGAACTTTGAGCGGGAACTGGAGAAGTCGAGAGGACAGCTCCGCCGCCTGTCGGAACACCTCCAGCAGGCAAGGGAAGCCGAGAGGACCCGCATCGCCAGAGAGTTCCATGATGAACTGGGTCAGTCTCTCTCTGCCTTGAAAATTGACCTTACGTGCCTCGGCAATGGTATGCCAGAAGATTACGCATCGCTGCGGGAGCAAACAAAGACTATGGAGGTACGGATAGACGACGCCATCAATACCGTGAGGACTATCTGCTCCCGGCTCCGCCCCCCTATGCTCGACCACTTCGGACTGCCTGCCACATTGCAATGGTACTTACAGGACTTTGAAAAGCGGACAGGCATTACATGCAGCGCTGAGATAGACCAGAACATCTCCGTGAAGGACAAAGACCTTGCCCTCGTGGTCTTCCGCATTGTCCAGGAAGCCATGACAAATATTCTTCGCCACGCAGCGGCCAGAAATGTGACAGTGACTCTCAACAAGAAAGGGCCCGGCCTTGCGCTGAAAGTCGAGGATGACGGTAAGGGTATCTCGGAAGAGGAGGTATCGAACCCCAGATCTTTGGGTATCATAGGAATCCAGGAGCGGATCCGTTTCTGGGACGGACGAGTGCAATTTCAGGGCAGACCCGGAAGAGGCACCACCATGATCATATGGATACCTATTGGTCGTCACAAGCGAAATGCCTCTGCGAAGGGCTTTGAAACTCGAGAGGAGGGTACGCTATGATAAAAGTTTTCATTGTTGACGATCACATCATCTTTCGTGAGGGCTTGAAAAAGGTCATTGCCACTGACCCCGATATGGAGGTGGCAGGCGAAGCGGGCGACGGCAGGGAAGCTCTGCATAAGATTACCGGGAACACCTACGATGTGGTCTTGCTCGATATCGGACTGCCCGGCATGGACGGACTCGATGTGTTGCGAACTGCAAGAAAGAAGAAACCCGCTCTCCCCATACTTCTCCTCAGCATCTTTCCCGAGGAGCAATACGCGGTATGGGCTCTCAAGGAAGGGGCATCAGGATATCTCACCAAAGAGAGCGTCCCCAGCGAGCTGATACGAGCCATTCGGAGGGTGGCTCAGGGAGGAAAGTATGTGAGCGCCTTCCTCGGTGAAAGACTTGCAGATACCCTTATGGGAAAGGGCGGCGGTGAGCCTCATGAATTACTTTCCTCTAGGGAATACCAGGTTTTCCATATGTTAGTAGCAGGAAAATCGGTCAAGAAGATTGCCCAGGAACTCTGTGTTGCCCCTACCACTGTCAGCAGCCACCGTGCTCATATCCTTGAGAAGATGGGTATGAAGAACAATGCGGACCTGATTCGCTACGCCATGGAGCGCCATCTTATTCCCTGAAGGGCCGGTTTTTTGAATGATTCTCCGCAACCCTGCGGGACTCATCCCTTTATAGTATATCAACTACTCAAAAATCATCACCTCAACTATAGTAAATTAGCAACACCTACTATATCGGTGTTTCGATCATGATGATAGGATACAACAAAATTAGAGTCCCTGTATAAGCAAAAGAGTATCAGAGATGTTCCCTCTGTTGCAAAAAGAACCCTGTTTTACCCAGTAGAAAGCTACAGGGAATTATCAAGCTAACATAGCAGCGGGAGCCTTCAGGGCCAGCCACCGTGCGGAACTTGATTGGTTCTCTTCTAAAGGAGAAGCGTCCATGATTTCGATTGATAAATTAATATAATACAAAAAAGGAGGAGACATGTTCAGTATTCTTCAAAGGTTTAGCAAAGTTCTCAATATCATAGCCGGCACAGACCTTACCTTAATGATGTTCCTGACCGTCGCCGATATTTTCATGAGAACCGGTGGCTATCCGATTTTAGGCACTTACGAAATAGTGGCTCTATCGCTGGCAATTGTGATCGGTTTTTCTATACCCCAGGTCTCGCTTGACCGGGGGCATGTATATATGGAAATTATTCTGGACAAGCTTTCAACAAAGAACAAGGCCATATTGAACACCTTTACCCGGATCCTCTGCATCTTTCTGTTCCTTATCATAGGTTATAACCTCTTTATTATCGGAAACGAATTCCATTCATCAGGTGAAGTTTCATCCACATTGAAAATGCCCTTTTTCCCCATTGCCTATTGCGTTGGAGTTTGTGCTTTTGTTGAGTGCTTAGTCTTCGTTTTTGATATCGTAAAAATCTGGAGGGGTCAATATGAATGAGATCACCATAGGCATTATAGCTCTTACCGTGCTGCTTCTTCTTTTTGCAACAGGCATCGAATTGGGCTTTGCGATGGCATTGATAGGCTTTGCAGGTTTTGCTTACTTAAACGGCATCCAGCCTGCCATGCAACTTGTGGGCAGAGACATTTATGACGTCATCACTAACTATGGTTACACGGTCTTCCCTCTCTTTATCCTGATGGGTCAAATCGGTTTTAACGCAGGTATCGCGGTAAGATTGTATGACGCCGCACATAAGTTTGTCGGCCATATTCCAGGCGGCCTTGCTATGGCTACCGTCCTGGGTGCTACCGGTTTCAAAGCCATTTGCGGCTCCTCAGCAGCTACCTCGGCAACGTTCGCCAGTGTTGCAGTTCCTGAAATGGACAGGTACGGTTACGACAGGAGGTTATCGACAGGTATCGTTGCGACAGTGGGAACACTGGGCTGTATCATACCACCCAGTGTTGTTCTTATCGTATTCGGGATTATCACCGAACAATCCATAGGGAAGCTTTTCCTTGCAGGCATAATACCGGGATTAATCATAGCCTTCTTTTTCCTCGCTATCATTTATGCATGGGCAAAGATTGATCCAAAGGTTGCTCCCATGTCGGAGCGGTCAACCTGGAAGGAAAGGATACGCTCTTTGCCGGAGGTTGCCTGGATACTCCTTGTTTTCTGCCTTGTCGTCGGCGGAATCATGGCAGGTTTTTTTACACCCACAGAAGCAGGGGCAATGGGTACATTTGCCGTGCTTGTTCTGGCAATAGCCAAGAGAAACATGAATTTCAAAGGATACGTTAAATCTGTCACAGACGCCCTTCGTACTGCCGGGATGATCCTTATGCTTATAACCGGCTCTGTGGTACTGGGCCATTTTATCGCTGTTACGAATATTCCCCAGAATACAGCGGACTGGCTTGTGTCGCTGCCTTTGAACCGTTATCTTATCCTGATTCTGATCTGCTTCGTTTACGAGATAGGAGGTTCTTTCATTGACGACCTTGCGTTCATGATACTTGCCACACCTATCTTCTACCCGGCCATACTAAAGCTCGGTTTCGATCCTATCTGGTTCGGCATAGTGATCGGTGTTGTAGTTATGATCGGCGTGGTTATCCCACCGGTGGCTGTCTGTGTATTTGTTGTAAAAAACATAACCAAGGAGCCTATGGGACGTATATATAAAGGCGTAACCCCGTTCCTGCTCTCTCTTGTCGCTGTCTGGGGGCTTCTTTTTATTTTTCCTCAGCTCGCACTCTGGTTGCCATCGGTGTTTTATAAATAAGCTTCGGCATAGGGGTAGATAAAATTATTATTTGCGCATAGCAATCTTGGATTTATGACTTTAATAAAGGCAGGCAATATGTCACAATCAAATAACACAACAAACTCAAAAGGGAGGTAATGTTATGGGAAAAAAGGTCGTATTATTTGTTTTTGTCGTTTCGCTTTTATTTTCAACGTATGCTTCTGCAGATGTAATTAAGCTTAAATTTGCGAATTATTTCCCGGTCTCGCACATGAATTCGGTAATAATGGGTAAATTCTGTGAAGAGCTTAACAAAAAGCTCACCGGCAAAGTAGAAATAACCCAGTATACAGGTAGTACCTTGCTCAGCGCCGATAAGATGGCTGCCGGGGTACTCACCGGCATTGCCGACATCGGGCTTTCAAATCTGTCTTATGCAAGGGGACGTTTTCCGGTTATGGAAATGATGGAGTTACCCCTTGGCTTCCCAAGCGCCTGGATAGCCACCCATGTGGATAATGACTTTTACAACAAGTTTAAACCAAAAGAATTTGATAAATATCAAGTAATTATGCTCAGTTCATCCCCGATAACCGTAATCCAGACTGTTAAAAAACCTGTGAATACCCCGGAAGACGTAAAAGGATTAAAACTGAGGGGTATAGGAAGAGTTGGTGATACTATAAAAGCCTTTGGCGGCACTCCAATTCCTGTTTCTACACCCGAAATGTATGATGCGCTCAAAAAGGGTGTAATTGAAGGTGCATTGCTCCCACTTGAAACATTGAAAGGTTTTAAAACAGGCGAAGTTATTAAATACAGCACTGCGTCGTGGAGAATAGGAAGTACATATTGCTTTTATGTTCTCATGAATAAGGATAAATGGAAAAGTCTTCCTCCAGACGCACAAAAAACCATTACCGAGTTTTCCAAAGAGTTTACTGAACGCTGGGCTGTTGAGTGGAATAATATAGACATTGAAGGCAAAGACTACTTTCTCAAACAGGGCGGCAGAATCATACCTCTCAACGAAGTAGAAAATTCTAAATGGATAGAAGCCGCTCAACCTGTTATCGATGACTATAAGAAGGATATGATTTCCAAGGGTTACACTTCACCGGAAAAAGATGAAGCGTGGCCTTTTACATAAACATCCCCCCGGTATAAAGGAATATATACAACAACATGGATAATTTTCATGATATCTCCGACAAGCTTATGACTCTTAAAGAGGCTGTTGCAAAATTTATCAAAAACGGTTGCCAGATAGCTATCGGTGGATTTACAGTATCAAGAAATCCTATGGCCCTTTCATATGAAATCATACGTCAGCGGATAAAAGACATACACCTTGTGTGCCACTCCCATGGTCAGGCTCTTGATATTCTTATAGGTGCAGGCTGTGTAAAGAGGCTGGAGATTGCTTATGGGGGCAATGGAAGATATGCGCCTACCTGCATAAGATTCAGAAATGCGGTTGAAAAAGGCGAAATTGAAATTGAGGATTATTCAAATTATCAGATGAGTCTGCGTTTTTTTGCAGGTGCATTGGGAATTCCTTTTATGGCCACAAAATCAGGGCTCGGCACCGATATAGTCAATCTGGAAGGATTTTCAAAGGAAACAAGGAACACAAGGAAAGTAGCAAAAAAGAAATTGGTTATTGCTCAAAATCCTTTTAACGAAAAAGATGATAAAGTGATCCTGCTCCCTGCATTGAACCCTGATGTAGCCCTGATCCATGTTCAATATGTTGGTGAAGACGGCACCGTTCGCATCAAAGGACTCACATTTGCCGACATAGAACAGGCAAAATCTGCAGATGTTGTTATCATCACATGTGAGGAGATTGTTCCCACAAAGTTCATCCGAACAGACCCGGATCAGAATTCGCTGCCGCCTTTCTTTGTTGACGCAATCATAAAAATACCTTACGGAGCACACCCTACATCCTGTTATGGCTTTTATGACTATGATCCGAAGCACCTTAATATGTATAAAAAGATCGCCAAAGATGCCGGCCTTTTTAATCAATATCTTGACGAATGGGTATATGGTGTTTCTTCCCACGATGAATATATTGACAAAATAGGTGCTTCTGCGCTCCTGGAAATCAAAGCCGATCCCGTGCTCGGTTATGCACCAGGTCTTGACAGAAGATAATGGAGATTGAATAGGTATGGCAGGTTATAGTGATAATGAAATGATGGCAATCAGCGCCGGTAGACTTATAAAAGACGGTGATATTATTTTTGCCGGAACAGGTTTATCAATGCTTGCTGCTACTGCGGCAAAGAAAATCAGTGCCCCGAAGGCGGTTATTTTCTTTGAAACCGGCGGTATTGACCCTACCCTTGATGAAATCCCTATGGCTGTATCTGACTTACGGGTGATGAGCGGAACATGTTTAAACTCCGGGCTCATTGAGGCCTTTTCGATTGTGGGGCACAGAAAGCTCCGCACCATCGCCTTTCTCGGTTCTGCTCAAATCGACAAATACGGCAATCTTAATACAACCGTCATAGGGGACTACCATAAACCGATAACAAGGTTTTCCGGAAGCGGCGGGGCTTGCGATGTCGCTTCACTGGCGTCAGGAGTTATTGTCTTCATGCAGCATGATAAAATAAGATTTGTAGAAAAACTTGATTACATGACCAGCATCGGGTGGTACCAAGGCGGTAAATCCAGGGAAAGGCTCGGACTGCAAAGAGGCGGTGCATTGGCAGTTGTTACAAATCTATGTATTATGAAATTTGACGAAGAAACCAGGCAAATGTATCTCGCAGAACACTATCCCGGAATAAGCCTTGATAACATTATCAAAAACACGGGGTTCGATATTGATGTTTCAAGGACAGTGGATGCAATAGAACCGTCTTCGGAGGAGCTCAGGATATTACGGGAAGAGGTAGACCCTCAGAATCTGATACTTTGAACACATGATTCGTGTTATAATAACTGACAATAAGGCTAAGAAAAATTGGATGAAATAAGCTTACATTTAAAAGGTGTAAAGGGCTGGCTTTTACTTATGTGTATAAGCCTGACCATCCTTGATCCATCATCCATCGTTTTAAATTTAATGATTATAACTAATCTGACAAAGCCTTATTTCAATAAGCATGCAGAATTGTTAAAGATAGTATTGATAAACGGGACATGCAGCATAGGTCTTGCGGTTTTCAGCATATACGCAGGGATATCATTATGGAAAGTACTCCCCAATGCAATAAACACTGCAAAAAAATATCTCCTTGCCATTTCTCTGTATTCGGTTTTTTCAACATTCATCCCCACATTGGTCGGTCTTCAAGCGGAATCAGTCAAAGGCATTTCCGGAAACAACGTTGTCAATAGTTTGCTGACTATCCTTTATGCATCGGCATGGTATTTCTATTTGAAGAAATCCAGAAGGGTAAAGGTAACTTACGGCTCTAACTTATAATCCGTAAGCCTCAGAAAATTTTTAAAGAGCAGCATCTCTTTTTCTTCATAAGAAACCGATAATGCAAGCACCTTGGAAAGCTCGTTCCTCATTGATCCGAATGGTACGTCTGAGCCAAAAAGGACCCTTTCAGGCCCAATCGTTTTTATAAATTTTGAAACCGTATCCTGAGATGCAAGGGCTGTGTCGAAATATATGTTCTCTTTGTTTTTAAAGCTCCGCAGGAACGTATGTGGATCGCCGCCGAGCATACCAAGATGCGGGACAATAAGAGGAAGCCCGTCCGCCATTTCAACAAACCGTTCTGTAAAGGCAAGCTCTTCTTCGATTATAACGGGTTTCCCTGTCTTTTTAATCTTTTCTATTAGACCCGTAAGCGCCTTATCGTCCAGGACATCATAATTTGAGGCCATATCCTGCCAACCCTTCATCCAGTGCCATTTTCCGCCATAGTAAGTCTCAGGTATAGGATCAAAACCATCCTTATTGTAATTTTCCCTGATGTAATGATAGGGTATAAAATTCGGGATTTTCTTTGTCTCATCGAGAAGTCTTACATTAATTCCGTTGTCTGCAATTGCAGTAGACGGGAATGGTATAATAACCACATGCGTCACGCCTGACTCTTTCTGCTGCCTTTGCAACTCTCCCGTGGTAACATCCATACCCATTGATATGGAAGGACCCCAGTGGGAATGGCTGTCTATAATTACCTCAAATTCCATGTGAAAATTCATTGTTGAAAGATGAATAGCATAAATGATATGGTGGTGTAAAGCAAAGCACATTACAGATAGAGGGTGTTAGATAAACAATTAACGCTTGCTGCAATATATGGAGAAATAATGGATCTGCAAACCCCTTTATTGACCGTTGATATAATTATCCGATATAAAGGAGGGATTGTTCTTATCGAGCGTAAAAACCCGCCTCCAGGATGGGCACTCCCCGGGGGGTTCGTTGAAATCGGCGAATCTATTGAAGATGCAGCGATAAGGGAGGCAAAGGAGGAAACCTCCCTTGATGTAACATTAACCGAACAATTTCATGTTTACTCAAGGCCTGGCAGAGACCCCCGTTTCCACACAGTTTCGGTCATCTTCATTGGTAATGGACAAGGCACGCTTCAGGGAAGGGACGATGCAAGAAATGCGGCGATATTTTCTGAAAATGAATTACCCGAGCATATTGCCTTTGATCACCCTCAAATCATCCTGGATTATTTTACCTATATGCGTACGAATAAAAGACCGGCCTAAAAAATCGCCATACGAATGAAACCATAATGTATAAAAATTGTATCATTGCAGGAAAGAGAGATATATTCAATTACAGGGAATAGATTGGATACTTTTATTAAGAAATGTTTTCAGATTCTTGGGGTTTCGAGATATGCTTCACTTGAAGAGACAAAACAGGCATATAAAGATCTGGCTAAGGTTTGGCACCCGGATCGTTTTATTGAAAACCCCCGCTTACAGAAAAAAGCAACGGAAAAACTCACAGAAATAAATATTGCTTATGAAAAGCTGGTATCCTTTTATGAAGATAAAAACAGCCTTCAAGACATATCTGTCAATCCCGATACAAAAAATGAGGAATCCTTTCCGGAACAGCACCCTGCAGCTACCGTTGAAGAGATCAGAACCACCTCAATAAATTACAGATTTTTACCCTGGATGTTTGCAATTTGCATACTGGTTATTCTTATAATTATTGCAATAATCTATACGGATCTAAAAAATAAAAGACCTGATTCCTATACATCTCCTACTATTTCGATGCCCGACCAGATAAAATCTTCCAAGCCTGTCGTAACTGAGTCATCAACCGGAAAGCCAACGGTTC
>JAPLKC010000042.1:69055-92423 GCA_026388255.1 Pseudomonadota bacterium
CACAGATTTCCGGGAACAGATGGAGCTACGGGTTCTCATATATCGATTTTGAAGACGGACGGGTGGTAAGGTGGTATAACAGCAAGCTCGAACCGCTGCATGTAAGAATGGTGCCTGTTAAAACGCCTGAAGAACAGAAAGAATACTTTACATTAGGTTCTACAACGGATGATGTACTGGTAATACAGGGAACTCCGACACAGATTTCCGGGAACAGATGGAGCTACGGGTTCTCATATATCGATTTTGAAGACGGACGGGTGGTAAGGTGGTATAACAGCAAGCTCGAACCGCTGCATGTAAGAATGGTGCCTGTTAAAACGCCTGAAGAACAGAAAGTACATTAGGTTCTACAACGGATGATGTACTGGTAATACAGGGAACTCCGACACAGATTTCCGGGAACAGATGGAGCTATGGGTTCTCATATATCGATTTTGAAGACGGACGGGTGGTAAGGTGGTATAACAGCAAGCAGGATCCCTTACTTATTGAACAGGAACCCTGAAATTACATTATAGCAACAGGTTATCGATGTATATGATTATGTTCCAACATCCCCAAAGTTCTTACCGAATAACGCTGGTTTCCCGAGAATCATTTTAAGGTATTCCAACATAAGTTCTTGAAGCATCTGCTCTTTTGGCATATTGGCAAAAGTTACTTGTTTATCTGATTCAGATTTGCTGATTTTGCCGATCTGAATAGCCGAAGACCGTTGCTCCTGCTGCAAGACAGCATATTTCTTGTTTAAATCGTCTGCCGGCATATTCGAAAGCCATTCGTAGACAGAAATTATCTGATCCGGAGCAGGCATACGGGGAGACTCCAGATTCATCCTGCAATCGCGAGAAAAGCGTTTCAGCCCTTCAATAATATGATTTGGTTTAACAAAATTTATTCCTGACCAGCCGGCGCGTAGCCACTGGAAAACACCGCTCCTGACCATGACAGGCACAGCACCTGATTCTACATAGATACCAACTGAAAAAAAATCGTAAATATATGATTTGACCCATCCAAGACCGGTTCTTGCAGAACCCGGTTCTCCTGAGTAGTAGTAGTTCCAGCTATTGTCATTGCCCAGAATAATCCCTTTTTTTCCTACATTGGATTTACTGATCTGTTTAGATACGGAGACCATTACCTGTCGTCCTTTGTAATTGAGCAGAATAAAAGTTCGTTTCAGATCGTATTCATGGTAGATGCCGGTATTAAGGTCGGGCGTGTCTGATTCATGCTGTATGCCGTGAATAACAACCGGAACTCCACCGGAAGGAATCGGCTTCCAACTGTTGGGCAACTTCTTGGATTCCTCTTTATTGGCATTCCAAATTGAGTATCGCAGAGAAGATGGTCTCGTAATTACAGGGGGGATAAGGGGGTTGTACGAATACTCTATGAATCGGGGGAAGTTGATCTTCGTGTCAAATTCATAATATACCCCGGTGCTGTCCATGGATTTAGGGAGGGCATATTCCTTGCTTTGCTTAGAGCTCAGAACATAATCCACGAGAATAGCGATAGCTTGTTCATCAAAGCCTGCTTTAGTCTCAATGCAAAACTGCACCAGCTTCATAGCAGCTTCATTGATAGGGTTGGAGGTATCTATGGAAGAAAGCGCTGCGACTGGTTGATGCAGCAGGATCAACAATAGCATTGTGACAAAACAGCTCAATGCCCGGTAGAAATAATCGCGTCTTTTCATGCTGGAAGTATTACGAACGACTCTCCTTCAATGCCTTTTATCATACAACCTACAGCCTTCTGTGTCAATGAAATACTGACCGCGAAATGCGGGGTGCGATGCTCACAGGAGTGGAAGAAATTTCAAAATTTAATAACGCATTGAAATATTGTAATAATTAAAAAAACCAGTTGCGTAAAATAATCCGACTATTGCCTGCCATAGACCAGAAAACACCCCCGAAACAGCAATAGCTGACAATGTGAAATAGACATAAGATTTATTCTTAGCAAATAAAAATGCCGCACCACAGAAACATATAGATATTATTTCTACATACAGCATCTCAGGACGCCATGTTATTTTCGCAAAAGCAAACAGTCTATACACAGATTCGTTTTGAAGTTTCTCAGCTAAAACAGCTAATTGATAATAAGTTATCGGTATTGATAGCACCAATGCTGTGATGACAATATGAACTACTGTCTTTTTCTTGCGCTTATATATAAAAAACAGAATCATAAAGGCAGTAACTGCAAAACCCCCAAATACGACTACCAGGTTAAACATCCATGCAATTACTACAATTATTCCCATTATTACTTACTACTTTATAATAAACATGCTGCAAAATGCAATTTTTGAAATCCTGTCCCTGCAATCTGTTTTATCTTGCATAACATTTATTTGTTTTTTGCTATCAGTCCAGACCTGAATGCCTGTGTATATCTGCGGCAGAATTTGTCTTGTCCCAGCAGTAGCTCGGTCACAATCAAGGCTTCACGAAGCGCCTGATTCGTGGGGTCAACTATGGCAGAGTCAAGACCGGCCTCCATAGCAAGCGTCAGGAAAGTTCGATTGATTAAAGAACGGGCCGGCAGCCCGAATGAAATATTGCTCAGGCCGCTTGTTATATGTGCCCTGGGGTACTCCCTCTTAATTGCCCTAATAGATTCCAGTGCCATTAATCCGGCTTGCGTATCAGTTCCGATAGTCATAATCAAAGGGTCTGCATAGACCTTTTCGTCGGATATTCCTGCATCACGAGTAGCGTTAAAAACCCTTTTCAACACCTTCATCCGGTCTTCCACATTTTTCGGGATCCCAGATTCATCGAGGGCCAGCGCAATAACTGTACAATTATGCTTTACAACAATAGGAAGCATATTTTCCAGACGCTCCTTGTCACCGCTTATAGAATTGATCATCGGCTCTTGTTTGACATGGTTTAGCGCCGCGGTCAAAGCAACGGTATTGGTGCTGTCTATACATAAAGAGATATCAACCGCTTCCTGCACTGTCTTCACTAACCAAACTAAATCATCCGGTTCCCTGTCAGGGGTTGTGCCGGCGTTTACATCCAGAAAGTCGACCCCTGCCCTAACCTGATCTTCGGCCAGACCTTTGATAAAGTTTGCATCTCTGTTGACAATGGCGGTACGGACTTGTGCGCGCGTACCATTAATTTTTTCACCGATGATTTTCATATATCCTTCCTTTGAAGATTCTTAGGGTAATAGCCCACCAGCATTACTCTGATTCTGTAATTATAGTTCAACTTTTTCATAACAAAGGTTACAACATTTACAGCATCAAAAGCGTGAATAAATCTATACTCTGATTATTGTGAGGAGAGGTATAACGCAGTTTTGCGTCATAGCCTCTCCTCTGTTATAAAGAGCCCTACCCTGCTTTCTTCTTTTATTTGTAAACTCCGTATTCTTTTGTGAAATCAATCATTGCATGGACATTGTCAGCCTTACCCTCATCCATGGCTGTTCCCGTGCACATGAGATATCCGCCGCCCTTTCCTGCTATATCAATAAGGTTTTTACAATATGCTCTTACATCATCAGGAGTACCGGTAAGCAGTAGCCCTGAAGGAATATTACCACCAATGCATAATTTCTTTCCAATCGTTTCTTTCACCACAGCCATATCCGTGCGGTCAAACACCCACATGCAGGACGTCTCGGGAAGCTCCTTGAGATACTCAAGCCGTGTGTTGTATGACCCCTCACAGAACAGGAAGGGCACGCATCCCTCTGCTGCCAGTCCGAGGATAACTTTCTTAAGGGTAGGCCAGTAGAATTCTCTGAACTGTTTGTCCGACATGAACCCGTCAGCACCCTTATGTAGAGGGATAAACACAACCGGACAGCCCTGCATCGTTGCACCCCTCACACCCTGGCTGATAGCAAGAGGCGTGAGTCTTTCCACAGCCTTCAAAACCATGTCCGGCCGCCGATACATGTCCATCATTGTTGCGCGCGTTCCCCTCAAGGTATCCCCGAGAATGTCGAATGGGGCTTTTGTTGCGCCTCCAAAACAACCCGGACAACCCATGCCCCTGGCTTGCATCTCAAAACCCACGACTTTCTGTATCCATGCCATTGCTTCATTTCCTGCATCCAATAGCGCCTTCAAGGCATTCTGAACCGGTGGGATGCCAAAAGGTATCATTTGTGCCGAGACTGTTACTACCTCCCAATTATCAGTAAAGGGGGCGATCATTTTCAATGGATCAAGCGCTCCATAGGCGCGAGGCATCAAGCATCTTATCCAGAAATCCGTTGGGTCATTGATAAGTGCCGGATACTCATCCGCCAGCATGTATTCACCTTCCACGTATTGGTAAGCGGATTTTTCAGAGATCCCATGGCCAGGCAGCTTATACTGCTTGTAGTCAAGAATATCAAAGATTTTTCCGTAACCGACAAGGGCAGGCGTAGTATAATAGTCAGGCGCATAATCCTTAATAAAGCTCGCTTGAACTGAGAGCATTTTCTCAGTATCATACATTGCTTCATATGGCGTTACACCATACAGATGCGTTTGCATAAATATTCCGAAAGGCAGCACAGGCACCCTGTCCGGAACCTTTTCCATGAGTACGATGTCCTTAAATCTTGTTACGGCTGCTTTAAAGTTGGCTTCAGCCTCAGCATTTTGAAATTCGACGCCTGTGGCAGACAGCCATGTTTCAAATCTCGCTTTTCGTTTTTCTGCTGCTGACATCTCTTCCCATTTCTTTTCCATTGACTCACCCTCCTATCCAGGATTTCGCCAGATTTACGGCTTCAATGGCATCTTTCCCGTATGCATCTGCCCCGACATAACCCCTTACCTGTTCATCAATCTGGCCGCCTCCAATCATGATCTTTACCTTATCTCTCAAACCAGCATCTTTTATGGCCTGGATGGTTTGTTTCATCGAATCAAAGGCCAGCGTTAAAAACCCGCTTAAACCGACAATGGTGGCGTCGGTTTCCTTTATTTTCTCCACAAAATTCTGTATCGGAACATCAACTCCGAGGTCATAAACCTCAAAGCCATTTACATCAAGCATAAAGGCTACAATGTCTTTGCCAATATCATGTATGTCCCCTGCAACAGTGCCAAAAACGATCTTACCCAGTTTTTTTGCTTCAGTTGTCTTCGATAGTTCCGGTTTAACTATAGCCGTGACACCCTTAAGTATCTCACCGGAGTATAGCAGGTCAGGTATAAAATACTCGGCGGCGGCAAAACGTTCCCCAACAATTTCCAGCGCACGTCTCGCATCATCAAGAATGTTTAACGGTTCCTCGCCGGCATTCAACCTGTCTCGAACAATTTTCATAACATCATCTTCTCTTAAATCAGCTAACGCACTAACCATATCTTCGGCCATGCTTTTTACCTCCTTATCTTAAATTAGGTTCTTTAGTAATTAGTCATTAATACATTTACCTCAACCTGTCACCCCCCCCCATAATTTGACATTCCAGGTCACGTCAACGTTGTCGGACAAATTAAGCAGAGCAAAAAAAACCTCCTTTCCTGATTAATGCCATTTTCAGTGTATGTTGGACAATAACACAGCTTTTTTCAGTTCCTCTTGAACTTTGTTCTTTCATATTGTATATTATATATATAAATTGTCAAGGAATATGTTCTATACTTATATATATAAATTGTAAAGAGGAAAATGGTAACTCCATGGACCATGATGCCAATATAAAGATTATTGACCGCAATTCCTACGAACCTGCCTATATGCAGCTCGTACGTATTGTAAGTGAGCAGATCGCCACCGGTGTTGTGCGCTCAGGCGATCAGTTGCCTGCCGAAGCACAGTTCTGCGCACAATACAACATCAGTCCCATGACCGTACGCCGCGCCATCAACATCCTGGTTGAGAGGGGCTTGGTAAGCGCCACCCAGGGGAAAGGTACATTTGTTAGATCACTCGATATTGGCGAGGCAGTTTTCCGGCTTCAGGAGCTGAAAAATAACTGGGCTCAGGGAAGCCTTACAACAGTAAGGTTATTGGAGGCAAGCATTGTGTCCGCTGACGAGCGTGTGGCGCGCAAGCTGGCTATCGCACCCGGCGAGCGTACCATCTATATGAGAAGGATTGTATTAAATGAAGATGCACCGACCATGTATCACCGCGAATATGTGGTCTATGATCCGAGACGTCCTCTGGTAGAGGCACAGCTCCAGATAACATTATTGGAAGGTTTGCTTCAGGGACAAAGCAGCGGTGGGTTGAGGCGAGGCCATCTGACTATTGAACCGGTCAATATCAGGGAGGAAGAGGCCTTGCAACTTAAAGTTCCCGTCGGAACAGCAGCATTTTACCTTGAGCATTTTTTCTATGATTTCCATGACCAGCTTGTGAGCTGGGGAGGGTTTATCTGTCGGGCTGACCATTTCAAGCTCACAACTTTTATCGGCGCCGGTGCCGATCTTTAGGAGAAATATGACGGACAAAGATATCAGAAAAGCACTGATCACACATCTCGTTGACCTTGATGAAACTTATGTCCTTAAAGCAGTCCGGCGCTTACTGGATGCGAAGCAGGACCCTATAGACATCATGCAGGACTGCGAGCATGCTATGCGAATGGTGGGCGAACGTTACGAAAGACGGGAGTATTATCTATCTGCATTGATTATGGCCGGAGAGATCTTTCGTGAAGTAATGATGATCAGTCAGCCATCTATGGAAAAAAGATTAACAGGCAATGCTTCATCAGGGAAAGTTTTATTGGGCACGGTACAGGGAGATATTCATGACATCGGCAAAGATATTGTAGCGCTGGCTCTTCGTTGTTACGGATTCACCGTTGAAGATCTCGGCATAGATGTGCCGCCGCAAAAATTCCTTGAACATTTACGGAATACTCCGCCTGACATAATTGGTCTTTCAGGCTTGGTGACAGTCGCCTATGAAAGCATGAGAGAAACGACCCGGCTGGTAAGAGAACACAACATATCAGTGGAATGTGCTATCCCTATTATTATTGGCGGAAGTACATTAAGCGAGGAAATCTGTCGTTTTGTCGGCGCCGATTTCTGGGTAACGGATGCCATGGAGGGAGTGCGAGTTTGTCAACGCATTGTGCAGAAAATAAACCATCCATAAATAAAACACAAAAACTGGTAATTGCCTGTGCTACTGTCATCGAAGAGATGCTGCCCCTGCTGCCCCCTGATGTAAAACACAGGATTCTCGATTTTGGCCTTCATATCAATCCCTCCAAACTTCGCCAGGCCCTTCAGGATGCCATTGATGCATCAATGGGTCAGTTTGAAACTATTATTCTGGGCTACGGGCTTTGTTCACAGGGTGTAATCGGATTACACGCCACCGGTTGCACATTGGTTGTGCCGCGGGTGGATGACTGCATTGCGATTTTTCTGGGCTCAGGCTCGGCCTACCAACAGCAGTCCAGATTTGAGCCTGGGACATATTATCTTACTAAAGGTTGGATTGAGGTGGGCGACAGCCCCTTTTCCGAATATGAACGCATGGTGGCAAGTCGTGGCCAAAAACACGCCGATCGGATAATCCGTCTTATGCTCAACAACTACAAGCGCCTGGCGCTTATTAATACGGGACAATACGCTCTTGAGCATTATCGCGATTATGCACAACGCACCGCTCAGCGATTCGGCTTGAGGTACGAAGAGATCGAAGGATCGACAACCCTGGTGAAGAAGATGCTCAATGGACCCTGGGATAATGAATTCATCGTCGTTGAACCGGGTCATTCCATCCGGTTCGAAGATTTTTTTCCTAATTCTTAACTGTGCCCGAAAAACAAGGCACGTGTGAATTCGGACTGAAATTTTTTTTCAGAACTTAACTCAATATACTCTATTTGTTGGGCAATCCGGGCTGCGCGCTCACGTTGCGCAACCGAAAGAAGCGCCATGCGCGCTCCTGCGCCTGCTGCGTTGCCCACCTGCCTGAAGCAATGGCGATCCACAGAGGGGAACATACCTATGTCAATACCACTTTGCACATCAAGGTATGTCCCGAAGGCCCCGGCAATGATTACCTCGTCAATATCTGCTTCACAAACGTCAGCATGATTCAGCAGGGTGTGAATCCCTGCACGGATTGCTGCTTTGACCAGTTGAATCTCTGTCACGTCTGAACGGCTGAAGCTGATCTCCCGTCCATCGTTTTTATCTCCCGGTACGACGATAAACTCGCCACCGGCGACGCTTTGCCGGACACGGGGGTGCGCTTTCATAGCTCCTCGCTTATCAAGTATGCCTGCGCGCAACAATTGCGCCGTCAAATCAAGGATGCCTGAGCCACATAATCCGACAGGTGCAACATCGTCAACGGTTCTGAAGTACACATGTCCATCATGGATCGTCACTTTTTCTATGGCTCCCGGTGCAGCGCGCATACCATGGCGTATATGCGCCCCCTCGAAGGCCGGGCCGGATGCTGTCGAACATGCCAGGTGTCGGCCATGAGCACGCAGGCTGATTTCAGTATTTGTACCAATGTCTATCCCCAACACAACGCCGTCACGCTCTGGCAGTCCTGTGGCAAGCAACATCGCCACATGATCAGCACCCACGAACCCGGCGATGTTTGGCAGCAAGTGAACATAGGCTCCTTTGGCAAACCCTAACCCGACCTCACGTGCCTTCACATCAATGGGGTCAGTGTATGCCGGGATATATGGCGCCAACCCGAGTTGCTTGACGGGCAAGCCAAGAAAAAGGTGGTGCATCACTGTATTGCCTACAACAACCGCGTCTGCAATATCGGCCACGCCATGTCCGGCACGGGCACAGAGATCACTTGCCAGCCCGTTGAGTGCTTCAATAATTGTTGAGGCCAATTGTTCTGCTCCTTCAGGTCTGCTGACTGCGTGATTTATACGCGTTATTACGTCCTCGCCGTAGGCAATCTGCGGATTCATTGCGCCGGTCGAAGCCAGGATTTCCCCTTTTACCAGATCAACGAGGTAGACAGCCAACTTGGTCGTTCCGATGTCGACTGCCAGGCCCAGCGGCAACCTGCCGGTCGGAAGCAGGGCAATCACTTCAGGCCGCAGATGTGTGCCTGTGGGACAGCTAATATTGCACCCATTAATCGGGGCAACAATAATCTTCGGGTTCACGGTATCTCGCACAAATGCACAGGCCTGCCAATTCCATGCGCGTAAATCTACCGGCATATCCCGCATTACCTGTATATCAATGCGCATGCAATTATCATCGGGTCCGGACCAGGGATACGCCAGCGCATCCCATAGCCGCCTTGCATCGGAACGGAGATCAGTCATGGAGGGCTTCTCGATGGACACTTCAACGGCATGCACGGCCGGATGCAGTTCAATGACAGGCATCTGCCCCTCAGTCTGGATGCGCTGTGTCGCTAACATGGAGTCCTGCGGGATATGAACGCGCACATCGCCTGCGATCCTGGCCTGACAGGCGAGCCTCAGATCGAGAGCCGAATCGTCACCCAATAATAACTTTTCGCTGAGTGTCGGGGGTGATACATCCCCCTCCATCACACGCACAACGCACCGTCCGCAGGAGCCCTCACCACCGCATATTGCCGTCAACATCACGCCTGCCTTTTGTGCTGCTTCAAGCAGCGTCGATCCACCCTCGCATATCACACGCCTTCCTGTGGGTTCAAAATCAACTTCCATCTATTACCGCCTTAATAATATCTTCCAGCTCTGTCACATCATACCGGCTCCAGCCCGCTGGTATAGCCGAACCGTTTGACTACTTCTTTTCCTGTTCTTTCCTGTACCCGCACGTACTTTGTAACATACTATATCCACATTGTTTATGAAAATGTATGTTGAATAATACCAGTCTAACATCTTGATTCTCAAGGGTCAATGTGGTTTTTTACAGCGTACCGGGGAACTTACCTCCATGAAGATTTTCTTCTTGACAATGTTCCCTATATAAAAAATGTAGTATATTTAATGAGCTCTTCAGGAAGAACTCCCGGAATGGGAAATCCTTGTTGGTCCACGGGAAGCTGCCCATATACCTGCGTATCTGAAGATGTGGAAGCCTTGATCTGTAATGTAGAGAATATAGTGTACTGTAAAAAACAAATTGGTATAATGTTCTGAAATGCTGAATTGAAGGAGGTTGTTGTGCTATTAATAGGGGAAAACCTTAATGTCATATCCAAAAAAATAGGTGAAGCTCTGAAGCAAAGAGACCCTGAGCCCATAAGGGCCATGGCAGAAGCACAAACAAAGGCCGGTATGGACATGATGGATATAAATCTTGGTCCTGCCCGTAAGGAAGGGCCTGAACTTATGGAGTGGGTTGTGAAGACCGTTCAGGAGGTAACAGACCTCCCTCTTTCCCTGGATACCATGAATATTGAAGCCATAGAAGCAGGATTGCAGGTACACAAGGGGAAGGCTTTAATCAACTCTATATCCGCAAGGCCTGAGAGAATGGCAGCCCTTATGCCCCTTGCAAAAAAATACAACGCTTACTTCATCGGACTCACCCTCGGGCCGGAAGGCATTCCAAGGGATTCGAATGAAAGAGGATTGCTTGCAGCCCAGATTATGGCAGAGGCGGCAGGGTACGACATATTGGAAGAAGATATATGGTTCGACCCAATTGTGCTGCCCATCAACACTCAGCAGGCTCAGTTGCAGGGCTGCACTGAATTTGTCATGATGCTTCCCGAGCTTTCACCGGCTTCCAAGTCAACCTGTGGACTTTCGAACGTATCAAACGGCACGCCTAACAACCTCAGGGGGATTCTCAATAGAACTTATCTCATTATGATCAAACGCTACGGTATATATTCGGCGATTGTTGATGCCTTCGATACAGAACTAAGGGCTATCGTAAAAGGCGAAAAACCTGAACTCGAAGCGCTTGTACACAGGGTAATGGATGGGGAGCAAGTGGACACTTCCGAACTTTCAAAATATGAGATTAATTACGTGAAGACGGCAAGGGTACTTCTCGGTCAGACTCTGTATTCGGATTCATGGTTGGAATTGTAAGATACAGCTTTAATGATAAACCATATCTATATTTACTTTAATATCAGTATGATATGGTTTATCATTAAGATATTACTTTAATTTATTGTTATATCTATCTAATATAAAATATTAATAACTTCATTTACTATTATTTAAGCAATGCAACTGCATGTTTTATTCTCTCTACTCCTTTTTGGATAACTTCCATGGATGTTGCAAAGGACAGTCTTATATAGCCTTCTTTGCCAAATTCTACTCCCGGCACCACGGCTGTGTGAAATCCTTCAAGCAGTACTTCCGTCCATATCGAAGAGTTTTCGATTACCTTGCCCTTATAATTTTTACCAAGTATGGCGTTAAAATTGGGGAATACATAAAAAGCGCCACCCGGGCTATAACAGGTCACACCTTCAATGCTTTTTAATTCATCTACAAGATAGTCCCGTCTCTTTTTAAACTCTTTTACCATTACGGCAATACTATCCTGGGGGCCGTTCAGTGCGGCAACTGCGGCCATCTGTGCAATTGATGTGGGATTGGACGTGCTCTGGCTCTGAATATTACCCATTGCCTTTATGATAGGCGCCGGTCCGGCAGCAAAACCGATTCTCCATCCTGTCATTGCATATGTTTTTGAGACGCCGTGGCAGATGATGGTTTTTTCTTTAAAGGAAGGATCCATTGATGCAATGCTCATGTGGACATATTCATCATAGGCAAGCTTTTCATAAATCTCATCAGAGATAATATAAAAGTCATTTTCAACTGCCAGTTTTCCTATCTGTTCCAGATTTTCGCGATAAAAGATTGAGCCGACAGGATTTGAAGGATAATTTAGGATTATCCCTTTCGTATTTTTATTTATATATTTCTTCAGCATCTCTTCTGTGATCTGATAGTCTTCATTTTCATATGTTTCAACAAAGACCGGTTTTGCACCTGCAAGCTCAACCATAGGAGGGTATGAGACCCAGTATGGAACGGGTATCAGCACTTCATCGCCTTCCTGAAATATTGTTTGAAAAAGATTATACAGGGTATGTTTACCCCCGCAGGATATTATAACCTCATCCCTTTTATATATAAGATCATTATCTCTTTTGAATTTTTCAATAACAGCATCTTTTAACGAGTCAATCCCTGACGCTGGGGTATATCTCGTAAAATTATCATTAATCGCCTTTATTCCTGCCTGCTTTATATGATCAGGCGTATCAAAATCCGGCTCACCTGCTCCGAATCCGGCAATATCCAGACCTTCTGCCTTGAGCGCCTTTTCCTTTGCGGTAATTGCCAATGTCGGCGATGGTTTCAACATCTCTGCTCTTTTGGATAACATATCAAAACCTCCTTTGGTTTGTTTTTCTATCTCTCATCATTGGCGTTACTACATACTGCCGGAAAACTGAAGGATAATATTTACAATATTCCTGATGCTGCTGTCAATCAAATTAGTTGCATGGTTAACAGGGCATTGGAATGTTAAAAACTTGGGCGATTCAATAAACCGCTTCGAGTTATTCCTGTTGTTAAGGTTTGATACCATGTTGTAGTCAAAAGCACCACCCGCAAGCGGGTCACCGGGCAACGACGACAAGCCCCGACATACAAGGATTTAATTTACTCACACAGTGAGCAAGAAGGGAAGGCTCCGCTGACGGCTTTGCCGGTGTGGGGGGTGCGGATGTCCCAGAAATAGAGGCTAGCAAGGAAGAGTCAACAAAGATGGGCAAATAAATGTAACATGGTATAAATGTGAAATGTTTTTTAACATTTTGCCAGGATATTGGATACAGTATCGAATACTGTCCTGTTAACCAGGATATTTGCATGATTTACCGGCAGCAGATAAAAATGCTTTTCAAGCGTTACCGGGGATTTAGCCGATTTTATCGATACAAAACCATCCCCTGCCCCATCTCTCCATTCATCAATTACACGGCTGCCGAAAAAAGATTGCGCGGAACCGATTATGTTTATAGGACCCCAATCGAAATAACGCGGGGAATCCCCGCATATATCAAAGCAAGGTACATGTCTTTCATGTTCAAAATTTTCCGGTTTGTTTATGTCCAGGGTGAATCCTGCATTAGTGCGCAGTTCATTAATAGAAGCCCTATTTTGTTCTATAGTTGGAACTGCCATATTGATCAAAGGCATGTATTTTATCACACAGTCGGCAAGTCTGCTTCCGTAATGAGGTGTTGCAAGACAGATCAGGGCTCTTGGCCGGAGGCCGTATCGCTGAATAGCCCGTCTTGCCACGAGTCCGCCCCGTGAATGGGCAATAAATACAAATTCCTTGCTTTCGATATTGTTGATAAGATCCTTCAATTCTGCCGCAGCGTCGTCTATGACGCCGAATGGAGCCTGTGTCCAGCTTGCGATATTATACTGCCCATCGCACCTGTCGACAAAGGAAACTGCATCCTTTTCCTGCTTAAGCAAGGTCTTGAAAGAGATAAACTTTATCTTTTCTTCGCTGGGCGCAGACCAGATCCTCTCCGAAACCCCGAGTCCGTGGATGAGCACCAGCCATGGTTTTTCATATGAATGCTTAAGAATCACCGGTTACCCGTCATACTTCCTGCTCCATAATCTTTCTTACCGAAATCTTCAGCACCTTCCTGGTATCTTCTGATATTTTGTATCTTTCATCCATCCTATATCCAACAACCCAGATAATGTCATCACCTGACACAAGAAGCGGTATATGCCCTCTTTCTTCTTTCGGTATTTTCCGGGATATAAAATAATCTTTTAATTTTAAAGGGCTTTTCATTCCAAGGGGAACGAATCTGTCGCCGTGTAAAAAAGTCCTGACATATAAATTCCCGACCTTATCACCGTCAAAATGGGCAATGTATATGTCGGGTGGATGTGGCATTTTTGTATCCTGTAACAGTAGCGAAACATTAAGCATAAGTCCGAAAGGCTCCAGCCGGTTTTCACCTGGATTTATCGGAAATATATCTGTTATCTTCGGGAGAATCGGCTTCTTTGTAAAAATAAGTCTGTTATAAACCTTTTTTATCCTGATTCCGCGCGGCATAGTAAGCATCAGATTCGGTTTTTCGCTTGATATGACCCTGTTTATCAAGCGTACGTGCTCCCGCAATGGAATGAAGGTCGACCCAATCCTTGTAAATGCGCTTACGAACACCCTGAACCTTGTCTCTTCATCTATATTTTTTAAAGCATCTATCTCAAAGGATATATCTTCATTCTCAATTTTCTGTTCTTTTTTCAAAAATTCCTCGGCTTTGCTTCCGTAAAGATTGTTAATTGCCGTAATATCCTGAAGCAGCATAACAATCTTTTCCTTGAAAAGAGGGTTTATCTTTTCCATAACCGGGATTACCTGTTTCCTTATATAATTCCTTTCATAAATGATCTTATCGTTCGAAGAATCTTCCACATGCAATATTGAATGCTCTCCGGCATACTTCTCTATCTCAAAACGGTAAGTATCAAGGAACGGCCTGATTATCCTGTCTCTTTTTACCGGTATCGAGGAAAGGCCTCTTATGCCCGTACCCTTCAGCATCCTTAACAAAAATGTCTCTGCCTGATCGTCGAGGTTGTGCGCAACGGCAATTTTATTATAGCCATATGCATTCGTAACCTCCTCAAAAAACGCATATCTCAAATCCCTCCCTGCATGTTGGAGAGAAACTCCACAGCATTTCGCATACCCCTTTACATCGGCCTTTTTTATATGAAACTGGAGGGAGAGCTTCCGGGCAAGATCTTCAACAAACTTTTCATCCCTTGCAGATTCCTCGCCACGTAACTGGTGGTTAAGGTGAGCAATACCGATTTTAAAATTAATTTGCTTTGATATTTCAAATAGAACATGCAACAGGGCTGTGGAATCTATCCCGCCCGAAGCCCCTATGAGGACGTTATCCCCTGCTTCTATCAGTTTTTCTTTTTCAATTATCTTTTTGACTTTATTAACAAGATTCACAATTCTATATAAATGAACTGCTTATCCATGGCAACTCGAGCAGTTTGAAGAACCGCAACTTGCACAGGACGATCCTGCTGCATCCATTGATGATGACGTATACTTGGAGCCGACAGAAAATCCGAATGAAGACATCTTTTTTGTCGGATTTTTTGCCCCACATGACGGACATGACGGTTCATCATTTCTAAAGACCAGCATTTCAAATTCATTACCGCATTTTTCACATATATATTCATATATAGGCATAATCTCCTTCCCCCCTACACCTTATTTGTTCTTTTCATCTCTTTTGACAGATCGTAAATAAGTTTTTCCAGTAAATCCATGTATACATTTATATTTTCAATATCTATATCCATGATATGTGCGTGCTCAGCAAAAATCAACGATCTGGAGAATTTGTTTTTAAAATAAAAATGAAATGCAGAGGTATACATATATAAAAACAATGCTGTCTTGTTTTCTTTATCCTTCGTCAATATCCTTCGAAACAATAAACGGGCATGATCAAAATACTCACTTTTCAGATAGCTCTTTGCTGCTCTGAATATTAAAGCCACTCTCCCGTCTTTATATAAATTATTCAGAAGACTTTCAAAATCTCTTTTTCCATATATTGATACAAGAGTTTTTTCATTTTCAAGAATAAATCGCGGTAACAAGTAATTATTTTTATACAATTCAATCAAACTTTGTAATTGTCCTATAAGCTCAACAGTCAAGGTCTTAACTTCTTTTACCCCTTCCTTAAGTCTTATTTCAGCCTTTCTTGTAAGCATCTCAATTTCTCGCACTATCTTCTTTTCTATCTCAGTCAGTGAATCGGATACTTTATCGGAATTAGGCTGGTAACTCTCAATCTGGTAAAGATTTTCTCTTAATTTCATCGCTTCGTGGAAAACATATCCTACCGTCATATCGTATAATTTCTCTTTATAAGTTGCCTCGTCGGAATTTCTGAAAAGCTCATGGCACATTTCCTTTAGCCTGAAAAGACAGCTACGTCCTTTATCATCAATAAATTCCTCTATATTTGAAAAATATAAACGCCTTTCCTTAAAAAGGATCCTGCATTCTGTAAATTTCTTGTAAACACATATTGATTCTTTGATCAGATCAATTTGCTTCTTCTCTATATTGGTCATTGCCGTTTTCACCTGTCTTTCCATTAATTAAAACACGCAATTTCTCCCCATCAATTGTTTCCTTTTCGAGGAGGGTGTTTGCTGCTTTTTCTAAAATATCTTTATTATCAACCAACAGCAATTTTGCATTTTTACAGGACTCATCGATTATCCTTCTTACCTCATTGTCAATATCCTCTTGCCGTTTCTTCACTATAATCCTTTGTTCCAAAGCCGTGATTTATATCCAGAAAAAGTGGTTTTCTTTCCCCTTCAAACGTAATGTATCCAAACTTTTCACTCATGCCGTATTCCTTCACCATGGATTTTGCAATATCCGTTGCCTTGAACCACTCATACTGAAAAAAGGTGCTTTTGCCTCTCCGGCTACAGCTTTTGCAAGAAGCGTTCTGCCGGTTCCGGGCGGACCGACAAGTAATATACCTTTCGGGAGCTTGCCGCCGATGTTAAGAAATTTATCCGGGGTTTTTAGATACTCAATTATCTCTTTTAACTCCTCTTTCGCTTCATTTACGCCTGCAACATCCCCAAAGGTGATTTTTATTTCATTCTCACCGTATATTTTTCCTCTACTTTTGCCAAAATTTAGCACGCTTGAAGGTGCGCCACTCATCTTTTTCATAAGGAAATTCCATATCAGGAAAATAATAGCAGAGGGCAACGCCCACGAGATAATTGCTTTAATAATTTTGTTCTCATAATGCCCTGCAAATTTAATATTGATTTTCTGTTGCGGTATTATCTTCTTCATGACTCAAGAAGTCTAACAAAAATAAGTTGTTTTTTAAACATGTTTTTCCCTGTTCAATTTTTTGAACCAAAGTGTTATTATATTAATATATTTGCACGGGCATGTCACCCGTTTGCGGATCTTGCGGAGGGGGCGACCTCCTTACGAGGATAGGCTTGAGCCCCGGTGCAAAGCGAACAAAAAGTTTCACTTCAGCTCACACAGTGAGCGAGAAGGAGTGGCCGGGACACTCGCTTGCGGGTATCCCGGTAATAGTACAACATTTCTTTAAGTTAAAAAACAATGAGGAGGGTTGTATGGAAGAAAATCTGATTGGAAGGGTTGAGAGGTATTTTTCAAAAATCGGCGTAGCCGCAATAAGGATTACAGATGGCGAATTAAAGATTGACGACAGAATAATGATCAAAGGACACACAACGGACTTTGAACAGGTCGTAGAATCAATACAGATAGAGCATCAGAACGTAGAAAGTGCCGAGGCGGGCGATGATATCGGCATAAAAACAAAAGAAAGGGTAAGAGAAGGTGATTCTGTATATCTGATAAAACAGTAAGTTTCTTGGTTTCTGGCGAAATTTGACATATAATACGGATCACTGATGATGATTAGCTTCATCATTGGAGACAAGTGGATTATATTATCAACGCCGGTCCGGATATTTATTGTGCAGAGCATTTTTAAATCCTTCAAATATCATTATCCGCTTTAATTGCCGGCCAAGAAAGTTTATGCAATATTTGAGAAAACTTATTAAAAATTGGGAGGAAATATGGAAGAAAAGGAAATGACGCAAAGATTTTATGGTAGCTTTGAATACATGGCGCTGATGCTTGAAGATGTTAAAAAAGGTTTCTTTACACAAAATGTGAATCTTTTAAAAGAAAATAAAAAGAAACTAAAAGAAGAAATTAAGGAACGGGCTTCTTTTGCTGAAAAGGTAGTGGCGGAAGAAGACAAGGATGCGATACAAAAGAAATACATCGGGCTGCTCGTTTCATTTCAGGAGATTGTACTTTCATTTGACAATCTTATTAATAAAATGAAAAAAAAGGTGGAGGCGGACATTCTTATGACCAATAAAGCTCTCGCCGAGATCGAAGAACTTTTCAATATAATGTATGCTCAGTTTGTAGACACAAGAGATTACATTGCCACTAAAAATCAGCACTTAAGAAAAGAAATCAAATCTTCCAGGGAAAAACTCATTGAATTGGCTGAAAAATTCGACCCGATTCATCAGCAAAGGCTCATTACTGGTATTTGTATGCCAAGGGCATCGTACATTTATATAGGCATTACACAGTCTTTAAAAAGGATTTCAAAGGGGCTCGCTGATTTTTCAGAAAAGGTATAATATTGGAAATTTCCCTTCAAACCCTTAAAAACAGAATAAAAAGAGAAGGGATTGTAAAAGAGATTCGCAAAAGGCATTTCAACGGCAAGGTGTACCTTGTTGGCGGTGCAATAAGAGAGTTGTGCCTCAAAAAAAAGCCGAATGATTATGACTTTGCTCTGTCAGAGCAAAAAGATCTGAAAATCCTGGAATCGCTATTCGGCACAGGCGCCTTTGTTTTAGGAAAAAAACCGATCCAAACATACAGGATTGTAAGGGATGGGATATCTGTTGATATTACGCTCCTTCACGCCACCATAGAAGAAGACCTCCCGAGAAGAGACTTTACCATGAACGCCATCGCCTACGATATACATGGTGATAAGATTATTGATTCTCTTAATGGCGTTGATGATATTAAAAAAAGGATAATCAGACACCCTTCAAGGGACACGCTGAAAGACGACCCGCTGAGAATGTTAAAAGCGATTCGCCACTTTTCGGTATTAAAAGGCTTTACGCTCAACAATACATTAAAAGATGACATTACCGGGTTGGGGCATTTAATCAATCAAACAGCCCCGGAAAGGATCAAATATGAAATGGATCAGATAACCACATCAGGAAATGTCCTGGCAGGTTTGAATGCTATGACATCTACGGGCCTGATTTTTAAAATATTCCCCGAATTATACGCTTTAAAGCAAATGGATATGGAAAAGGGGTTTACCCTCGAAACATACGGCCACACTATTGACGGATTTCAATATTTGAGGAAATATAACAAAATATACAACATCGATGAAAAAAGGCTTGCAGATGTCGGATATGCCCTGCTCTTCCATGACCTTGGAAAGGCCTACACCTTCTCTTTTGATGAGCAAAAAGGTCTTGTTCATTTTTTCTACCATGAACGTGTTTCCTTTGAAATTGCTTCATCGATCATGGAAAGGCTCAGGTTCAGCTCTCACGAAACAAGAATAATCCAAAAGCTTATTGAAAATCATATGAGAATATTTCTCATCAGCAGCAGCGAATCCACTGAAAAGGCAACAAGAAGGCTTGTGTATAAGATGGGGGATTTAACGCCTTCACTCATATTGCTCACTTTATGCGATATGTACGGAAGTTCGGGAGGAAAAGATAATCCGTCAACGAGACGCATTAAAGTCAAATGCAGGGAAATCTTGAATGAATACAACGAATGGATGAAAGAACCTTTACCAAACCTTGTAAATGGTTATGACCTGATTAAATTGGGATTCATGAAAGGTCCGGAGATAGGAAAGACACTTAACAGCATCAGGGAAAAACAGATTTCAGGAGAGATTAAGGAAAGGGAAGATGCACTATATTATGCCGGAACACTTTTAAACATACGTTAGAATTTACTTGTAGTTTTCAGAATAAGTTTATATCACCGGGTATGCTTTTGTCACGTCTCATTGGACTCATTTTCCAGTTTACGTGAGTCAGAAATTACGCATCCGCTCCCAGCTCCTCTTTCAACTGTGCGAAATAGTCCTTGATGTATTTATAGTCCTGTAAGGCCATGCTTCGCGTCTCTGGAAGGGCAAGTCCCTCCCATCTGGCATCAATGTCATCGAGTATATAGTCTACGGGTTTCTTTCCGTAAAAGTGCCGGATGTACCTCAGAACGCCCACGACCCCCAATGTATCAATTTTGTCAGCATCGTACAGAATCTTTGACTCAAGGGTTGTCCTGTCTTCCGGGGTGGCAGCGACATCATGTACTCTGATTGCATGCAAGACAGCGTCTCTTTTTTCCTGCGGGAAGCCAATCCTTTCGAGAACCGGCTGTGCCTTTAGGGCGCTGAGAGCACCATGAGCCTTGTCATCAATGTAGTGACGCCCGAGATCGTGCAGATAAACTGCCGCAACCAGTATCTCAAGGTCAGCATCAAGCTTTTCTCCAAGGCGGATGCATCGCCTCAGCACACGGAGGATATGATCCCTGGCATGCACTTCAGATGGTGAAGGCGCCTTTTTCATCTCACAGTCAAGTTCATTCTCAAGCACCGGAATCCAATACTTCCAAAGAGTTATCTGATTTTCCACAAAACCTCCTCTTATCATCTCTCGTATCTCACGCTGTATCGCCTCGACATCTATGTGACGGGGAGTGTCGGACCGACAGCGGAAGCCCAGGATTTGACAGTTGGCCAATCGCGGTAGTCGCCTTCGGAAATCCCTTTCGCCTTCAATATCATCTTATTGACAAATGACAGCTTGCTGAAGTCCACCGCCCCGGGAAAAAGACCTACAGCCGTCGGTTGTATTTTTGGGGCTTCTTTGCGCACAGGGGCAAGATAGGCCATGACTGTACTGCGGTTCCCTGCTGTGTCATCCTTCATAGTGAGACAAACGACAAAATAGGCAACAGGGAGCAGACCGAGCATGTCCTGGTTGTCTTTCACAAAACCCACTGCCTCAGGCAGCCATTTGCCCATACGAATGGCGCTTCCCACTATAACTCCGTGATAGGGACTTAGATCGTTCACGCTCCCCACAAGGCGCACATCAACGGATGCACCCATTCCGCACAGGACTTGTCCTATTGCCTCTGCCACTCCACCGCTAGAACCGCATCGGCTGGCATACGTTATCAAAACCCTCTTTTTTATTTTTTCGTCCTTTTGGCATGAGGATTCTATGAACTCCGACCCAGTTTTTTCACTTGCAGCACCAGCCATGTTGTGATACAAAATCGATGTGCAAATTGCACTGGCGGATAGCAGCAGGAATCCCCGCCGGTTCATCCCATGTTCTTCTTTGTTCATAGCGTTCATCAGTTTGTACCTCCTCTATCGATTTTGGTCATAAGGCTCACCAGGGGACAGGTTTGGGGCCTATTAGCTGCACGGCATGGTTGGGCAATCATTCGGCTCTTGTTGTATTGCACTTGTCAGTGGCCAATCCATAGTTCCTGGAAACAAAGATATGACGAGCAACGCAAATCCTGTGTTGCGTTAGAGCACGTTAAAATACCGATTCTTGCCATTCTTTCCCCCTTTTTATGAGTAATATGCCGGCTACTATGGATTTTTCAACAGCATCGTTATAAATTCTACATTATTATAAAAAAACTGCACTGTCAACTTTTCATTCCCTTTGTAGATAATGAAAACCAGACCTCATTTCCTTTTCAGAAATAGTGACAGGAGAGCACCCATAAAATACCACGCATACCTCCATCCACTTTCTCCGTAATGAACTACCCCGCAGCAGAGCTTTGAGGAATCTATTGATTGAAGTATGAAATAGGGCAAAACCAGCCCTGAAATGGAGAAACCAAGACCGGATTTATATCACTATTGATTGAGCCTGCTCCAGACAATTTGCCATCGTTCAATGCCCGAGTACAATACAATGTATAAAGAAAAGTGGAATTCACCTGTGACGTCAATATTCTATTCTGAAATACAGTTGCGCCCTGAGGTTTTTGCCATGTACAAGGCACTATCGGCTCCAGCGATAAGCAATTCCAGCGTTTGCCCTTTCTTTCTCTCTGCAATTCCTATGGAAATTGAAGGATGATGAAGCGTTTTTCCAGACAACACCAGAGGCTCTGCTTTATTCACTTCTTTCTGAACCCGCTCTGCAATAACTCTCGCTTTTCTTATATTATACCCGGGGAGAACAATGATGAATTGATCTCCGCCGTAACGGGCAATCAATTCTGTTGGCCGCAGATGTTCACTCATAATATGCGCAACCGAATAGAGAACGCTGTCTCCAAATTGATGTCCGTAAAGGTCATTAAACTTTTTAAAGTGGTCGATGTCTATCATAATTATAGATAAAGGAGATCCGCTGGTTAAGGAGCGCGCAAACTGTCTCTTCAAGGCATTGTCAACCCAGTAACGATTATGTAAGCCTGTCAGGGCATCCACGCTGCCGTAGTGGCTATACACCTGTTCAATGCTTGTTCCCTCTACAATAACCAAGTCAGTATGACGTAAACGCTTCGTCATTATAAAAAGTAAATTACACGCTGCTGCATGGGATGCCTGAACCAACGACCACAAAACATCTTCGTCCATTACCAGCAATCTGGAATATTCATCGGCAACAACAAAAGCTGATGTTGGCTGCTGATCAATGATGGACATTTCCCCAACGCTTTCGCCGGGACCAAGTATCGCAATCGGTTCACTATTAATTTTGTCGAGGTGAATTCTTAGATAACCCTTCAAGAGGAAATATACGGTGTGATTAATCTCTCCTGGTCTAATCAATACCATATCAGGCTCCAACTCGAACGTCGAGCAGGATTCGAGTAACCCCTTGATAGACTCAAGGCTCACAGAAGAAAAGAGATGGATATGTTTTAACTCTTCATCGCTGAACTGCCTGTATGGATGATCCATCGTGCCCTCCCACGCATGTAGGGTTTTAAGAAGCATATTTAAAATTCCATTATAACACCATCATGAAATTTAAAAACACATTTTTCTACAAGAAAAGATTAAAGTGGTGGTCCTTATGGCCTTACCGTACAAATTCCAACAGATAGGAGTTCTCCTGGCAAAAGATGGATTTGCATCTGTTCTGAAGAGATGATCTGAAGTCTATATCGTTGAGAGGCCTGCTTTCAGGCCGATTAGTTGCATCGTTTCATTGCTCCGCTTCATCAAGACTTCAAATACTGCTTCAAATCCAGATAATAGTTTTCATGGGGACCAATCATAACAAGTTCCAAATCTTCACCTATTTTTCGATATGCAAGCAGGTACTGCGCAGTCTCAAGTTTATGCTTAGCAGTCTCAAGTTTAAACTTATGTACAAATACTCCTCGCAGGTCACCTTTTTTTTCCTTTCCGATGCATGGATTTTCCACAATTTTATTTATTTCTCGATCCAATAAGTCCTTCTCCGGTTTAAACATTTTCTTGACTTTTTCCTCAAATGATTTTGACTGATATACCCTCATAGACGTCTATCCAAATGTGTATTCGGTCTTCTCTCCCTGATCCAGTTCGTCCAATCCTATTAACATTTCCTTAATAAGTGAATATGGCAGGTCAGGATTCTCTTCGACACATTTGCCCATTTGTGCCCAGTGCTCAATCTGCCCGGCTAAAGACCTATGGTCAATTCGTCCAAATCTCTTTGCTTCATCTACAAGTCTTTCTGATATTCTTACTGCTGTAGCCATAATCGTTCCTCCGAA